>DASXQK010000331.1:0-5335 GCA_036493015.1 Dongiaceae bacterium
TGGCCGATTTTCCCGATCTCGATACCATCGTGGTGCCGATCGGCGGCGGCGGCGTCATGTCGGGTGTCGCCACTGCCGCCAAATTCATCAATCCGAAAATCGACATGATCGGCGTCGAAGCGGCTCTCTATCCCTCGATGCACAACGCGGTGCGCGGTCTGGCACCCCATAATGGCGGCCAGACGATTGCCGAGGGCATCGCGGTCAAATCGCCGGGCAAGCTGACCCAGGCGATCATCAGCCGGCTGGTCAGCGATCTGCTGCTGGTGAACGAGGATGCGCTGGAACGCGCCGTGCAGATGATGGCCGAACGCCAGAAAATAATCGCCGAGGGTGCGGGTGCGGCGGGCCTGGCGGCCATGATCGCCCATCCGGCCCGCTTCAAGGGCCGCAAGGTCGGCCTCGTCGTCTGCGGCGGCAACATCGATTCCCGCATGCTGGCCCAGGTTCTGATGCGCGGCCTGGTGCGCGAGGGCCGCGTGGTCACGTTGCGCATCGGAATTTCCGACACGCCCGGCGTGCTGGGCAAGCTGGCCCAGCTTGTCGGCAGCAGCGGCGGTAACATCATCGAAATCCACCACCAGCGCATGTTCCACGATCTGCCGGTCAAGCGCGCCGATGTGGATGCGGTGATCGAAACCCGTAACCCGGAGCACTATCGCGAGATTATCGAGAGCCTGGAGAAGGAAGGATTCCCGACCCGGCTGCTAAGCAATCTTTCCGTCGGCGACAGTATCTGACGAGGCGTGCGGTGAAACCCTTTCGCAACATCCTGGAGACGATCGGCAAGACGCCGCTGGTGCAGATTACGCGTCTGGATACCGGCCCTTGTGAGCTGTTCCTGAAACTCGAGAACCAGAATCCCGGCGGTTCGATCAAGGATCGCATCGCCCTCTCCATGATCGAAGCGGCCGAGCGCGACGGCAGCCTGAAGCCGGGCGGCACGCTGATCGAGGCGACCGCCGGCAATACCGGCCTTGGTCTCGCGCTTGTGGCTTCGCAGAAGGGCTACCGGCTGACCCTCATCATTCCCGACAAGATGGCGCAGGAGAAAATCTTCCATCTGCGCGCGCTCGGCGCCGATATCCGCATGACCCGCTCCGATGTCGGCAAGGGCCACCCGGAATACTACCAGGACATGGCAGAGCGACTGACCGCCGAGACGCCCGGCGCCATCTACGTCAACCAGTTCTCCAATCCCGCCAATCCGCTGGCCCATGAAACCGGCACAGGGCCGGAGATCTGGGAGCAGATGGAGCATAAGGTCGACGCCGTGGTCGTCGGTGTGGGCTCCGGCGGCACGCTCTCCGGTATCGGCCGCTATATGCGCCGCGTGTCGCCCGCGACGAAAATGATCCTCGCCGATCCCAAAGGCTCCGTTCTGGCGCCATTGGTTCAGACCGGCAGGATGACCGAGGCGGGCTCCTGGCTGGTGGAAGGCATTGGCGAGGATTTCGTGCCGCCCAATTGCGATCTGTCGCTGGTGTCGGAAGCCTTCATCGTCAGTGATGCAGAAAGTTTCGCCACCGCGCGCGAGCTGCTGCGCAAGGAAGCGATCCTCGCCGGCTCCTCCTCCGGCACGCTGCTTACCGCGGCGCTGCGCTATTGCCGGGCGCAGAAGACGCCGCACCGCGTCGTCACCTTCGTCTGCGACAGCGGCAACAAATATCTATCCAAGATGTTCAACGATTACTGGATGCTGGACCAGGGCCTGCTGGCGCGCGAGCAAAAGGGCGATCTGCGCGATTTGATCGCGCGGCGCCATGCCGACCGGGCGACCGTCACCGTGACGCCGCAGGACAGCCTGCTGATTGCCTATCAGCGCATGAAGCTCTACGAGATTTCGCAGCTTCCGGTTCTCGATAACGGCAAGGTTGCCGGCATCATCGATGAGGCAGACCTGCTGCTGGCGGTCTACGGCCATGCCGGCCGCTACCGTGACCCGGTCTCGTCCGCCATGACCGGCAAGGTTGAAACTGTGCAGGCGGGTGATCCCCTCTCCCGCCTTGTCGAGATTTTCCGGCGCGATCACGCCGCCCTGGTGATGGACGGCAACGTGTTCCTGGGCCTGGTCACCCGCATCGATCTTTTGAACCATCTGCGACGCAGCATCGCCTGAGGAATTTCATGAAAAAGCAGAACCGCCGTGGCTTCGCCACGCGCAGCATCCATGCTGGCCAATCGCCGGACCCCACCACCGGGGCGGTGATGGTGCCGATCTATGCGACCTCGACCTATGTGCAGACCAGCCCGGGCGTGCATAAAGGCTATGATTATGCGCGCAGCCAGAACCCGACACGCAATGCGTATGAGGCTTGCGTGGCCGATCTGGAAAGCGGCTCGGCCGGATTCGCCTTTGCTTCCGGCATGGCCGCAAGCTCGACGGCGCTCGAGCTGCTGGATGCGGGCTCGCATATCGTCGCCATGGACGATCTCTATGGCGGCACGCGGCGCCTGTTCAGCCGGGTGCGCCAGCGCTCCGCCGGACACAAATTCACCTTCGTCGATCTGACCGACCTCGCCGCGCTCGAAGCCGCCCTCACGCCGGAAACGAAACTGATCTGGGTCGAGACACCGACCAATCCGCTGCTGAAGCTGGTCGATCTTGCCGCCGTCGCCGCGATGGCGCGCAAGCGCGGCATCGTGACCGTCTGCGACAACACCTTCGCCAGCCCCTGGGTGCAGCGGCCGCTGGAGCACGGGTTCGACGTCGTCATGCATTCGGCGACAAAATATCTCAACGGTCATTCCGACATCATCGGCGGCATGCTGGTGGTGGGCGAGAATGCCGATATCCGCGAGCGCCTCGCCTTCCTGCAGAACGCCATCGGCTCGATCGCGAGCCCTTTCGACAGTTTTCTTGCCATGCGCGGGGTGAAGACCCTCGCCCTGCGCATGGAGCGTCATTGCCGGAACGCCATGGCGATCGCGCGATATCTTTCGACCCATCCCAAGGTGGCCAAGGTCATTTATCCCGGCCTGCCGAGCCATCCCCAGCATGAGCTCGCCAAGCGCCAGATGGACGCTTTCGGCGGCATGGTCACCATGGTGCTGAAGGGCACCCTCGATGACGCCACCCGATTCCTCGAGCGCTGCGAAATCTTCTCGCTGGCCGAGAGTCTGGGCGGAGTGGAGAGCCTGATCGAGCATCCCGGAATCATGACCCACGCCTCGCTGCCCGCTGAAGTGCGTAGCCAGCTTGGTATCGGGGATGGGCTGATTCGCATGTCGGTAGGGGTGGAAGATGAGGCCGATCTGCTGGCCGAACTAGAATCGGCCCTCGGCTAAAGCCCCGGTAAACGCCGCTTCGGCGATACCCCCTTGCACCAAAGGGCCAGCGGGGCCAATTCTTACGCTTTCGGGAGTAGCCGAGGACCTCAAGCCTATGCAGCAGCTTCCCGTTCCCTATCTTTGGAAGGGTGCACCACCCGATCCGCTGGCGTATCCGGCACTTTATAACGGGCTGATCTGGCGCCGCCTGTTCGCCTATATCGTCGATTGCGTCATCATCGGACTGCTGCTGACGGCAGGCTGGGTCAGCCTGACCATCCTCGGCGTCCTCTCCTTCGGGCTGCTGTTGCCGGTCGTTCCCGTTCTTGTCGCTCTCATACCGCTCGCTTATCACGCGCTTCAGGTCGGCAGTCGTCACCATGCCACCCTCGGGATGCGGCTGTTCGATCTGGAGGTACGCACCTGGACCGGCGGCGTGCCCGATGCCTGGCAGGGCTTCCTGATGGCAGCATTGTTCTATGCCACGCTGGCCATCACCTGTTCGCTGATCCTGCTCGTCGTTCTGTTCAACGATCGCCGGCGGACCATTCACGACTATCTCTCCGGCGTCGTCGTCGTGCGCAGCGCCATGAGCGCCCGGCTGATCGCACCCGCCATGCCGGCTGTCTGAGGGCAAGCGTGACTGTCCAAAGCCGTACCCGGCCGCTGACCTTCCTGTTGACGCGGGAAGCCGCCTGTCCCTATCTGCCCGGCCGGCGCGAACGCAAGCTGGTGACGGAGTTGGCCGGCCCTGATGCCGCACAAAGTTATGATCTTCTCTCTCGGGCCGGCTTCCGCCGCAGCCATGCCGTCGCCTATCGTCCCGCCTGTCATGGCTGCCAAGCCTGCGTGCCCGTGCGCGTGCCGGTCGCCGGTTTCATCGCCGGGAAATCGCTGCGCCGGGTCGCGCGGCGCAATGCCGATCTGGCGGTCTCGCTGCGCCCGGCCCGGGCGACGACCGAGCAATTTGCCTTGTTCGTGCGCTACCTCGCCCGCCGGCATGGCGATGGCGAGATGGCCGGCATGGGTTTTGCCGACTACCGTTCCATGGTCGAGGACACGCCGATCGACAGCGGCGTGGTGGAGTTGCGCAATCCTGAGGGCAATCTTGTCGGCTGTTGCCTGGTGGATCGATCCGCCGACGGGCTTTCCGCGGTGTACAGCTTTTTCGATCCCGATCTGGCGGCGAACAGCCTTGGCAGCTTTATCGTGCTGCGGCTGATCGAAGAGGCCCGCCGGCGCGGCCTGCCCTATGTCTATCTGGGCTACTGGATCGCGGCCAGCCGCAAGATGGCCTACAAGATCCGCTTTCGCCCGCTGGAAGCCTTCGGCGCCGAGGGCTGGTCGCGCATGGACCTCGCCTTGGAAGACGAGGCCTAGAACTGGTCTGGTCGCGCTGCTTGCCTCGCTGGTTCGCGCACTTGCGCTGCCAATCCCCCTTCCCCTAACCTGATCCCGACGAAGCCGTACCGATTGGGGCTTCAGCGTTTGTCATCACGCTAATGCACGGGGGATATGAGCCGATGGAACGACGGAAATTTATCGCGGGCGCGGCCACCGGGGCTGCCGCCATGGCAGCGCTGGGCTCGAGCTTTCCCAAGCCGGCCATTGCCGATGGCCAGCCGGAGATCAAATGGCGCATGGCCTCGAGCTTCCCCAAGAGCCTCGATACGATCTTCGGGGGTGCCGAGACAATCTCCAAGCGCGTCGCTGCTGCCACCGACGGCAAGTTCGAGATCCGCACCTTCGCCGCGGGCGAGCTCGTGCCGGGCCTGCAGGTGCTGGATGCGGTGCAGAGCGGCACCGTCGAATGCGGTCATTCCGCCAGCTATTACTATGTCGGCAAGGATCCGACCTTCGCCTTCGATACGGCCATCCCCTTCGGCCTGAACGCCCGCCAGCAGAACGCCTGGATGTATTACGGCGGCGGGCTCGCCCTGATGCGGGAGTTCTTCGCCGGCTACAATATCTATCAAATGCCGGCCGGCAATACCGGCGCCCAGATGGGCGGCTGGTTCCGCAAGGAGATCAACACCGTCGACGATCTGAAGGGGTTGAAGTTCCG
>DASXQK010000332.1:0-4531 GCA_036493015.1 Dongiaceae bacterium
CGCATTGCTGCGCTTGGCCGCATCGATCTTGCGCATCAGCGCCGGCACGACGTGGCTCGAGGTCAAATCAAAGTTATCGCCGGGCCCGTAGAGATTGGTCGGCATGGCCGAGATGTAATCGCAGCCATATTGCTTGCGATAGGCCTGGCAGAGCTTGATGCCGGCGATCTTGGCCACCGCATACCATTCATTGGTCGGCTCCAGCGGTCCGGTCAGCAGCGTATCTTCCGTCATCGGCTGCGGCGCGAATTTCGGATAGATGCAGGAAGAGCCCAGGAACAGCACCTTGGCGACCTTGTTTCGGTATGACGCCTCGATCAGGTTTCCGGCGATCGCAAGATTGTCGTAGAGGAATTCCGCCGGCCGGCTGGCATTGGCCAGGATACCGCCCACCGTCGCCGCCGCGATGATCACCACATCGGGCTGCTCTGCCTTCATCCAGTCTTCGACCTGCTGCTGGCGGCGCAGATCGACTTGCGCACGGCCGGCGGTCAACGTCGTGCAGCCTTCGCTGGCCAGGCGGCGCACGAGCGCGCTACCGACCATGCCGCGATGGCCGGCAACGAAGATGCGCCGGCCGGCCAGATCGAAGGGCTTAGCGGGCGCTGCCTTTGCGCTCATGTTCTTCGCTCACCGTCAACAGATCGGCCGCCACCATCTCCGCCACCAGCTCGCGGAAGCTGGTCTTGTGCTTCCAGCCCAGTTTTGCATGGGCCTTGGCCGGATCGCCCTGCAGGAAATCCACCTCGGTCGGGCGGAAATAGCGGGCATCGATGGAAACCAGGATATCGCCGTTCTTGCTGTCGACGCCCTGCTCCTGGGTCCCGGCGCCGCGCCAGGCGATCTTGCGTCCCACTTCGGCGAAGGCGAGTTCGACGAACTCGCGCACCGTATGGGTCTCGCCGGTCGCCACCACGTAATCATCGGGCTTCGGCTGCTGCATCATCAGATACATCGCCTCGACGTAGTCGCGGGCATGGCCCCAATCGCGCTTGGCATCGAGATTGCCAAGATAGAGCCGCTGCTGGAAGCCTTGATGGATTGACGCCACCGCGCGGGTGATCTTGCGGGTGACGAAGGTCTCGCCCCGGGTGGGACCCTCATGGTTGAACAGGATCCCGTTGGAGGCATGCATGGCATAGGCCTCGCGGTAATTCACCGTGATCCAGTAGCCATAGAGCTTGGCGACCGCATAGGGGCTGCGCGGCATGAAGGGCGTGCTCTCGCTCTGCGGGGCCGGCGCACTGCCATAAAGCTCCGATGTCGAGGCCTGATAGAAGCGCGTGATGTTTTCACGCTTCAGAATCCGGATCGCCTCCAGCAGGCGCAGCGTTCCCACCGCATCGGCATTGGCCGTGTATTCCGGCGTCTCGAAGCTCACCTGCACATGACTCTGGGCGGCGAGGTTGTAGATTTCGTCGGGCTGGCTCTCCTGGACCAGGCGGATCAGGTTGGTCGAATCCGTCAGATCGCCATGATGCAGGAAAAACTTCACGCCCTTTTCATGGCTGTCGACATAGAGGTGATCGACCCGGCCGGTATTGAAGGAGGAAGACCGGCGCTTCACGCCATGGACGACGTAGCCCTTGGACAGCAGCAATGCCGCCAGATAGGCCCCATCCTGGCCCGTGATGCCGGTGATGAGTGCGACCTTCTCCGCCATGATCCGCCATACGCCTTGTTGTGGAATTTGTCTGTCGTGGCCAGCGCTTGGGGCAGGCCTTTCAGGGCGGCGACCGTAACCGATTTCTCCAGCGGGTGGAAGTCTGGGGGCCGAGGGGTTACATTTCGGCGCGAGACGGGGTCTGAGGGGCGGCGATATGACGAGTGATCCGGGCAATTCGGATGTCAACAAACCGGGCGGCGGCGATGCGCCGAAGCCGGCTGCGCCTGCCCCCGCGCCTCCAGGTGGAACTCCGGGTGCCTCGCCGGCAAGAGGTCCCTATCTGATCGTGACGCCACAAGCGGCCAATCCGCCCGCCCGCAAGCCGGCTGAGCCCCTTGTCGATCCTGTCCGGGTCGATGTCGATGCAGAGCCCATGGACGATGAAGAGGCGCACGAGCCTATCTTGGGTACGCTCACGCCGGGCAAGCCAACCTACGACGACCCGACCCATCATGAACCGCCTCGGCTGGTCGAGCCCGAGCCTGCGGCCCTTGCCTCCAACCCGCCCGAGCGGCCCTCGCCGGCACCGGCCCCAAGACCCGCACCGCCGCGACCCAATTCGCCCGCGCTGAAAGCCCGCTCGGCCGACCGCCTGGCGGCGCTGAATGGCCCGCCGCCGCGCCGGCGCGGGGGCTGCCTGCCTTTGCTCCTGATCCTGGTGATCCTCGCCGGCGGCGGCTATTTCCTCTGGCGCGCCGGCAAGCTGGATCCGCTGCTGACCTGGGCGCAGCCCTATACCGCGCCCATCATCGAAAAGATCAGACCCGTCATCGACAAGATCGAGTCATTGATTCCTGGCCACCAGGCGGCAGCCCCCGCCGCGGAATCCGACGAGGCCATGGTGCTGGAGACGAAGCAGCTTCTGCTGAAGCTCGATTTCCAGCCAGGCCCGATGAACGGCACGCTGGACCCCGCGACGGTGGCGGCCATCGAGGCCTATCAGGAAGCCGCCGGCGAGACAGTCGATGGCCAGGTCAGTCAGGCGCTGCTTGAAGAGCTACGCGGCGTCGCCAATCCGACGCCGAACTGACGTTCAGCTTTGCTGAACGTCATCCTTGGCCGGCCGAAGGCCCGCCTGATCGCCTTAAGCGAACTCGGCTTAAGGCGTGAATCTGTCGCGGATTAAATGGCCGTTGGCATCCACGGCTTCTTTCTTCGATCTCAAGTCGTGGATGCTCGGCTCAAGGGCGGGCGTGACCATTGGAAATTGTCTCAGCCCGCCACCGCGCCGCCGGCTGCGATCGAAGTCGCGCGGATCCACCAATTGGGCGAGACAACCTGCAGCATCGCAGCCGCCTTGGCCGCAACGTCGGCGGCGGCGAACAGGCCGAAGCAGCTGGCGCCACTGCCCGACATGCGCGCCAGCAGGCAGCCCGGCGAGCGGGCGATGGCATCCAGCAGATCGCCAATCTCCGGCACCAAACCGACCGCCGCTTTCGTCAGATCGTTGCTGCGCTCGGACAACAACTCGGCAAGCGATTGGGCATCGGCCGGCGCTCCATGCCAGCGAGCCGGCGAGGAAAACCGCCCGGATGAGGTGCGCCCGTAACCGCGAAACACATCGACCGTGGGCAGCGGGCGCCGCGGATTGGCCAGCAGCAAGGCCGTGGGCGGCAGCGGCGGTGCCGCTTCCAGCGCTTCGCCGATCCCGCCCACGAATGAGGGACCATCCGCAAGACAGACCGGCAGATCGGCGCCCAGCGCCAGTACCGCCGCGGACGAGGGCAGCGGCTTGTCCCACAGCTTCGACAACCCCTTCAGCGCCGCGGCGGCATCGGCAGAACCGCCGCCGATTCCCGCCGCCACAGGAAGCTGCTTGTTGAGATGGAGGGCTGCACCCTTCGCGGGATCAATCAGCCGCGCGGCGCGCAGCACCAGATTATCGGCGCCCGACAGGGCCGGCGCGAAGGGACCTTCCAGCGAGAGCGAGAGATCGGCCGCCGGCGCGATGGTGAGCTCGTCGCCCAGCTCGGCAAAACACACCAGGCTATCCATCAGGTGATAGCCATCGGCGCGCCGGCCGGTCACATGCAGATAGAGATTAATCTTGGCCCGCGCCGTCAGGCGAAGCGCGGGGGCGTTCATTGCCAACTGTTTTGCTCAGCCGCCTGCTGCATCCAGCCCGTGCTGCAGCTTCGCCTCGATGGGTTTCACCTGATCGGCTTCCGGCTTGAAGGCGAGCGCGCGCTGCCACTGGAAGCGCGCCTCGGTATGCCGGCCGACCTTCCAGTACATATCGCCCAGATGATCGTTCAGCACGGAATCGCCCGGCTCCAGCTGGATGGCCTTTTCCTGATAGACCACGGCCTTGTCATATTGCTTCAGCCGGTAATAGGCCCAGGCGAGGCTGTCGATGATGTAGCCGTCGTCCGGCTTTTGCTGGATCGCCTTCTGCAGCATGGCAATCGCCTCATCCAGATGGACGCCGTGATCGACCCAGGTGTAGCCGAGATAATTCAGCACATAGGGCTGGTCGGGCTGCAGCTCGAGCGCCTTCTTGAAATCGGGCTCCGCCTTCGACCACTGGTCGCTGCGTTCCAGCGCGATACCGCGGAAATAATAGATCGACCAGTCGTTGGCGCCCGGCTTGGGCAGGCGGGCGATCGCCGCGTCATAGGCCTTGGCGGCCTCGGCGAAATGCTTGCCGCCCCGCAGGATATCGCCCAGCTGGGCCGCGGCCTCCGGCCTGTCGGGGCGGTTATCCACCAGCTTTTGCAGATAGGCGGCAGACTCGTCGTCGCGGCCGAGCTTGTGCAGCTCTTCGCCGATCTTGATCTGGGCCTGCCAGCCATAGGGCGAATCCGGCGGCACCTTGCGGTAAAGCGCGAGTGCGTCTTCGGTGTGGGCTTGGGCATCGAGCACATC
>DASXQK010000333.1:0-4457 GCA_036493015.1 Dongiaceae bacterium
GCATTGTTCGTAGACCCGCTGGATATGCTCCCAGCGCACCCGGTCGGCGGTCATCGGCTGTTCGGGCGGCGGGGGTAGCGTGCTGCCCTTGGCCATGAGGGCGGCCTCGATCGTATCGGCATCGGTCGGCTTGGCGAGGTAATCGACAGCGCCGGTCTTCACCGCCGCCACAGCCGTGGCGATATTGGCATAGCCCGTCAGCACCACGATGCGGGCATCGGCGCGTACCGCGCGCAGCACCTTCACCACCTCCAGCCCATTGCCGTCGGCAAGCCGCATATCGACCACGGCATAGGCAGGCGGGTGCTGGCGAGCCTGTTCGCTGCCGGCGGCCACACTGTCGGCCGATGACACGGTAAAGCCGCGTTTCTCCATGGCCTGGACCAAGCGCTGGCGGAAGGGCGCATCGTCATCGACGATCAGCAGGCTGCGGTCTTCGCTCATGGGGGCTCCAATTGGCTCCGTCGCCAGGTTACCACGACCTCGCCGCCCCCGGCAGGGCGGTTGCCGAAATGCAAGCTGGCCCCGGTGCGGCTCAGCAGGGTGACGGCGATGAACACGCCAAGCCCCATATGCTCGCCCTGGCTCTCGCGGCCTTCATTGCCGCGCGAAACATAGGGCTCGCCGAGCTGATGCAGCAAAGCAACGTCGAAACCAGGCCCGTCATCGCTGATGGTCACTTTGAATTCACGCTCATCGGCGAACAGCTTCACCACAATCTCGAAACGGGCAAATTCGAAAGCGTTCTGCAGCAGCGTGCCCAGGCCATGGGAGAGTTCGGGGCTTGCCGGCAGGCTGGGCGGCTCGCCTTCGCTTTCGACGCGAAACAAAATGCCGGGCCGCCGATAGGGGGCTGCGGCATTCTCGATCAGTGCGGCCACGGGCAGGGGGCCGAAGGGCTGGCTATCGGCGCCGGGGCGCGCTGCAAGCTCCGCCAGGATTTCCTTGCAGCGCCGGCTTTCGCTCAACAGCAGATCGACATCGCTGGAAAGCGGACTGCCCCGCGGCAGGTCGCGCGCGATCTCATGGGCGACGAGCGCAATGGTGCCCAGCGGCGTTCCCAGCTCGTGGGCCGCAGCCGCAGCCAGCGCACCGACGGCGGAAAGCTGGCGCTCGCGGTCGAGCGCCATTTGCGTGGCGGAAAGCGCGTCAGAGAGGCGGCGCGCTTCCTCCGATACGCTCAGCACATAGGCGGCGATGAACAGCACGGAGAGTCCGAGCGCCAGCGCCAGCCCCAGGATGAACAGCGGCTCGAGGCGGAAATCCTCGTTCGGCCAGGGCAGCGCCAGATGGAAACGGGAGAGGATGGCGATGCTGGCGAAGGCCAGCAGGCTGAGGCAGACCGTGCTGACCCGCGAGAGCACCGTGGCCGAGACGATGACCGGGGCCAGGATCAGGACAGCGAAGGGATTGCCGAGCCCGCCGGTCAGATACAGCAGCACGGCGAGCTGCAGCATGTCATAAGCGAGCTGAAGGGCGGCGGTGCGGTCGGAAAGCAGCGCCGAGCCGCGATGTCGCGCCGACAGGAAAATGTTCAGCGCGGCAGAGGCCCCCACCACCGCGCCCGCCCAGAGGATGGGCAGGGGATAACCCAGCCCGTAATGCACGATCAGCAATGCTGCGGCCTGGCCGGCGATGCCGACCCAGCGGATGACCACCAGGGTGCGCAGCCTGACCCGGCCTTTGACCGCCGTCAGCGGCCGGCTGACGGCGCGAAGCCCGGCCGGTTTCTCCATCACGGTTTCCATATCACCATAGGAAGGCGAAGCGCGGGCACTAGGCAAGGGCGCGCTCGCCGTAATCTCTTTAGTCGCCGATCTTCCCCACCACCGCTTTCCTGATTTCTCGTGGCAGGCGTGCCGACGCGGAGACCTTCGTGCAGCCGGCATGGCGGGCGAGGCGATGGATCGCCGAACGCAGGGCCTCGGCGGGCACGGGCGCCAATTGCTCGAACCCGACGATGCGCCATTCATGCCCCGCCTTTTTGGCGTCGAGCATGGCGACCAGCCGGTCGCCATGGATGACGGGCATGGCGAAGTAGTAGCGGCGCTGATGCAGCGGGGTATAGGCCTCAAATTTGTAATCGAGGCCGAACAGCTGGCTGAAGCGCTTGCGGTTGAACAGCAGGTTATCGAGCGGCGGCACGATGCGTGCCGGATGATCGGCCTCGAAAGCGCCGGCCGCCGATTTCCAACCCTTTTCATCTGCCCGCAGATACCAATAGACCGGCTCATCAGGCAAATCGGTCACCTTGACCGGCTTCGCCACATTGGCCGCCTCGCGTTCGACAAGGCTGCGCCAGCGCTTGATGGATTCGCCGCGCCACTGGCCATAGTGAAGCGCCACGCGGTCGGCCCATTGATCGGCGGTGGCGATCTTCAGCACCTGAAGTGCCGAGCGCATCAGGAAATGCTCGTATTCCGCCTTTGCCGGTGCCTGCCATTGGGCGAGTTCAGGCAAAGCGCGCTCGCTGACGTCGAACAACCGATGGAAGTGCTGGGTGCGGCCGCTGATATGCAGGCGCCGGTCGCTGAAAAGGAATTCGAGCGCCCGGGTCGTCGATTTGACGGTGTTGAAGCCGCCGCGCACCCGGCGCGATTCGAAATGCGAGGGCGCCATCGGCCCCTTCTCGCGGATCTGCTGCTCCACCTGCTGCATCAACGGCAGCATGCGCCGGCGCGTACGCTTCGAGGCAGGGCGCAGATCGTCCATGCCATGGGAGAGGGTCGGGACCCAATCGCGGCGCACCGCGAAGATCGGATAATGCGTCTCACGAAACTCGCTGCGCTCATAGAGCATGGCGTAGAAATCGGCCACGCTCGCTTCGCTGCGGGCGAGCCACGCAAGCTCGTGATTGCGCAGGCCCGTGACCCGGATCGAATCGATCTGGATCATGGCGAGATCGGCGGCGAGCTGGGCTGCTTCGCTCGCCCGGCGAAGAGGGCCGGCCAGTCCCAGGCGATCCAGCAGGAAGCGCCGGAGTTCCGCCGCACTCACCCGCTTCATCGCGCTAGTCGACTTTGCCGCTGACGCCGGCCTCGGCAAAGCTCGCCATGCCGTTATGGCAGGCAATGGCCGAGCGCAGCAGGGGAATAGCGAGCGCGGCACCGGAGGCTTCGCCCAGCCGCATGCCGAAATCGAGCAGTGGCTTCTTGGCGATGCGCTCCAGCAGCTTGCGATGGCCTGGCTCCGCCGAGCAATGGGCGACCACGCAATGGTCGAGGGCATGGGCGTCGGCCGCCAGCAGCACGGCTGCGGCCGCCGTGCAGGCAAAGCCATCCAACAGCACCGGCACGCGCGCCAAGCGCGCGGCCATAATGGCGCCCGCGATCGCCGCCAGCTCGCGCCCGCCGACCCGGCGCATGATGTCGAAGGAATCGATGAATTGCGGACGATGCAGCTTCATCGCCTCGTCCACCACCGTGATCTTGCGGGCCAGCGCCTCGCCTGCCACGCCGGTGCCGGGGCCAACCCATTCGCGCGCCCCGCCACCGAACAGGGCGCAGCACAGCGCAGCGGCGCTCGTGGTGTTGGCGATCCCCATCTCGCCCAGGCCCAGCAGATCGATGCCGGGCTCGACCGCCATCATGCCGTAGGCGAACGCCTTGGCGCAGTCCGCTTCGCTCATGGCCTCGCCGGCGGAGAAATCCGCCGTGGGGTTTTCGAGTTCCATTTCATAGACGCGCAGCTCCGCGTCCGCAGCAAGGCAGAGCTGATTGACCGCCGCGCCGCCGGCGGTGAAATTGGCCACCATCTGGCGGGTCACTTCCGCGGGATAGGCTGAGACGCCGCGCGCCGCCACGCCGTGATTGCCGGCGAAGACGGAAATGCGCGGCCGGTCGAGCCTTGCAGGATGGCGGCCCTGCCAGAGACAAAGCCAGTGGTTCAGTTCTTCCAGCTGGCCGAGCGCGCCAGGCGGTTTGGTGAGCGTGCCTTCCCGCGCGGCGGCGGCTTCGCCAGCCGCTGCGGTGGGGCCGGGCAATTCGGCCATGATGGCGCGGATTTCAGCAAGCGAAGCGACAGGCTTGGCGTTCAACGCAGAGCTCCCTGATTTTCCCTTTACGATCCCGGTGCGATCCGGTTTTCGCCGGTAGCGCCCGGTGGCGAAAGGGCGGCAACTGTCCTATAAGCCGCATCGCGATGCCAGAGGAAATCCATAACCGGGAAAGCGATCACACGCCACAGCCGTTGCGGGATTGGTGGGACGACGCCAAAACCGCCGCGGCGTTTCTGACGCGCCTGCCGATAACACCGGCCGCAGGCAACGGAAGCCTGGCGCAGGCAAGCCGCGCCTTTCCCCTGGTGGGCCTGCTGGTGGGCGGCGTTTGCGCGCTCATCTATGTCATCGCGGTCGATCTCGGTTTGACGGCATTGCTTGGCGCAGCTCTCGCGGTCGCGGCCGGGCTGATCCTGACCGGCGCATTGCACGAAGACGGGCTCGCCGATCTGGCCGATGG
>DASXQK010000334.1:0-5869 GCA_036493015.1 Dongiaceae bacterium
CAAATTCCGGAGCGAAAGACCGCGGCATTGGGGGCGATGTCCAGACGCTGCTCACCCGGTCCGACGATCTCGGTTATCCCGGCGACGACATCGGCGCCGCTGTCGATGGCCGCCGTCAGCACCTGAAGATGATGGGGCAACCAGAGGTCGTCATGACCCAGATAGGCGATCAGCTCGCCGCGGGCCTGGCGCAGGCCTTCATTGTTGGGGGCCGATTGATGGCCGCTATTGGCGGGAAGGTTGAACCAGCGGATTCGGGGGTCGCCGAAGCCGGCCACGATGCCAGCGGAATCGTCGGTGCAGCAATCGCCTACCACCAGCAGCTCGAAATCGCCGAAGCTCTGGGCGAGCACGCTGGCGATCGCATGGCGCAACACGGCGCTGCGGTTGTAGGTGGGGATGATGACGCTGATGCGCGGGCTGTCATTCATGGCTTGCTCCGTCTCGCCGTGGCCGTCATAGCATCGGCCGTCTCTTTTCTTTTCGTCATGCCCGAGGCCGGCCATTAGGCCGGAGGCCGGGCATCCAGTCTTTGTCTAGCACTGGATTCCCATGGCCATTTTGATTCGCGGCTGATTCACGCCTTAGGCCAACGTGGCCCAAGGCGATCAGACGCGCCTCTGCCTTCAGCAACCCCGGGAATGACGAATTAAGAATTGTCGGAGTTTCTTGCTAGCGCCCCGCAACCGTCATCCCGTCGATGCGCAGGGTCGGTGCATTGGTGCCGAAGCGGAACGTCAGGTCGTTCGCGGCCCGCAGGTTCTGGAACATCTCGATCAAGTTGCCGGCGATGGTGATCTCCGATACCGGATAGGCGAGCTCGCCCTTCTCGATCCAGAAGCCCGAGGCGCCACGGCTGTAATCGCCGGTCACGTTGTTGACACCAAAGCCGATCAGATCGGTGCAATAGAAGCCGCTCTCGATATCGGCCATCAGCTGCTTCGGCGTCTCTTTGCCCGCGGACAAATAGAGGTTGGTGGTCGAGGGTCCGGGCGGCGAGGAGGTTCCGCGCGCGGCATGGCCGGTGCTTTTCAAATTCAACTGCCGGGCGGAACGCAGATCAAGCACCCAGGTCTTGAGCACGCCATCCTCCACCAGCGCCATGCGGCGATTGGCGAGGCCCTCGCCATCGAAGGGACGGGAACGCAAGCCGCGCCGGCGATGGGGATCGTCGATGATATCCATCCCCGCCGGCAGCACGATCTTGCCCATCTTGTCCTTCAGGAAGCTGACGCCGCGCGCGATTCCCGCTCCGTTGATCGCACCAGCCAAGTGACCGACGATGCTGTTGGAAACCCGCGGGTCAAAGATGATCGGGACTTTTATGGTCGAAACCTTGCGCGGGTTGAGCCGGCGCACCGCCTTTTCGCCCACACGCTTGCCCATCACCGCCGGCGATTCGAGTTCGCTGCCATAGACGGCCGAGGTGAAATCGTAATCATGCTCCATGGCCGTGCCTTCGCCCGCCAGGACCGAGACCGAGATGCTGGAACTCGATACCGCGTAACCCTGGCGAAACCCGTTGGTCGCGGCGAGCGCCACCAGGCTGCGGCTCCAGCCCGCTTCCGCCCCTTCGGAATTGGTGACGCCGGGCACGGATCGAGCGGCATCCTCGGCCTCGCGCAGCCGCGTCATCAGCGTCTCGGTGGCGGGCTCGTCGGGATCGCAAAGATCAAGCTCGGGAACGGTCGTGGCGAGATCCGCCGGATCGGCAATGCCGCAGAAGGGATCTTCCGGCACCGCCTTGGCCATGGCGACCGCGCGCTCGGCCAGCTCGCCCAGCGCCTGGCTGGAAATATCGCTGGAGGAGACGATGGCCTGGCGCTTGCCCACAAAAACCCGAAGGCCCAGATCGCGGCCCTCGGCACGCTCCAGCTTTTCCGGCTTGCCCAGCCGCTCGGCAATGCTGAGAGAGGCGCCCTGCACGAAAACGGCATCGGCCGCATCGGCGCCGGCCTTGCGGGCACGGCGCAGCAGATCGTCGAGACGCTCGAGAGATGGGGCGATGGCCATGAAAGGGGATCCTTAGCGGGAAGCTTCGTGGGCGGGCGATGGTGAAAGCTGCAGACGATAGATAGGCAATGGCCGGGCGGGATCAATCTCCGAGGGGCGCGAGCCCGCGGGTGCCGCACCGATGCGGGCGTAGTAGCCCGCGGCATTGGGGTCGCTGACGGCGATCAGCACCGCAGCCCCCTGTTTGCGGGCTTGCTCGACCGCGTGGTTCCAGAGCAGCCGGCCGATGCCCTGTCCGCTCGCCTGCGGCAGGACGAACATGTGGCTGAGCCCGATACCGTCGGGTTCCGCTTCGAACCCATAGAATCCCAGGATACCGCTCTCATCTTCGGCCAGATGGAATTCGCGTTCGCGGATCATTGCCGCATCGACGGCGAGTGCGGCGCGGCAGCGGGCCATGAAGCTTGCGGGATAGCCCCAGCTCGCCTTGGCCGCCATGGCGATATGCGTGAGATGCGCGGCGTCCGCAGGACGCGCGGGACGAATCCCGATCACTTCCAGATCGATTTGCCGGAGCCAGGCAGGCCGAGGCTGGGCCACTTCTTCGTCACCGCCTCGATTACCGCCTCGCTCATGCCGATCTTGGTTCCCCAGTCGCGTTTGGTTTCCGGGGGCAGCTTGTTGGTGGCATCCAGCCCGATCTTGCTGCCCAGCCCCGATTCCGGGCTGGCGAAATCCAGATAGTCGATGGGCGTGCCCTCGACCAGGGTGATGTCGCGCGCGGGATCCATGCGGGTCGATATCGCCCACATCACATCCTTCCAGTTGCGCACATCGATATCGTCATCCACGACGATGACCCATTTCGTGTACATGAATTGGCGCAGGAAGGACCAGATGCCCATCATCACGCGCTTGGCGTGGCCGGGATAAGCCTTCTTCATCGAGACCACGGCAATGCGATAGCTGCAGCCTTCCGGCGGCAGCCAGAAATCGACGATCTCGGGAAACTGCTGGATCAGCAGGGGAACGAAGACCTCGTTCAGCGCCTCGCCCAGGATCGAGGGCTCGTCCGGTGGCCGGCCGGTGAATGTCGAGAGATAGATCGGATCGCGCCGCATGGTGATGGCGCTGACGGTGAACACGGGAAACTGCTCGACCGAATTGTAGTAGCCGGTGTGATCACCATACGGCCCCTCATCGCCGTAATGATCGAGGGCGACATGGCCTTCGATGACGATCTCGGCCTCGGCCGGCACTTTCAGCGGCACGGTCTTGCAATCGACCAGCTCGACCTTGGCTCCGCGCAGCAATCCGGCGAACTGATATTCCGAGAGCGTGTCGGGCACAGGCGTGACGGCGGCCAGGATCGTGCCGGGATCGGCGCCGATGACCACGGCCGCGGGCAGGGGTTCCGGCTTTACCTTCTTCCAGCGCGCATGATGCTGGGCGCCGCCGCGATGCTTCAGCCAGCGCATCAGGGTCGTGTGCCGCCCGGTCACTTGCATGCGATAGATACCGAGATTGAAATTGTCGGCCTTGTCGCCGCCGGGATTCGGCCCCTGAGTCACGACCAACGGCCAGGTGATGAGGGGGGCGGGCTCGCCCGGCCAGCAGGTCTGGATGGGGAGCCTCGCAAGGTCGATATCGCTGCCAGTCCAGACGATCTCCTGGCAGGGCGCGCTGCCGACTGTCTTGGGCCGCATGGTCATGACTGTCTTGA
This sequence comes from Dongiaceae bacterium, assembly GCA_036493015.1. Taxonomy (GTDB): domain Bacteria; phylum Pseudomonadota; class Alphaproteobacteria; order Dongiales; family Dongiaceae; genus DASXQK01. The sequence goes on from DASXQK010000334.1 coordinate 3,677, forward strand.
CCATGGGCAGCATGTCGAGGGCTTCGCGCCAGCCGCCGGGCGGTTCGGGTTGTTTCAGAAAGGCCAGCGTCTCGCCCAGCTCGCGCAACTGATCGGGGCGCCGCTCCATGCCCATGGCGACGCGCCCGACGGTGCCGAACAGATTCACAAGGACCGGCATGGGGGAACGCTTGCCATCCGGCCCGACGACATTCTCGAACAAAACCGCGGGGCCGCCCTCGGCCAGAAGCCGGGTCTGGATTTCGGTCATCTCGAGATGCGGGCTCACCGCCTCGCGCACGCGCACGAGCTGGCCATCCTTCTCCAGACGGTCGATGAAATCGCGCAGGGATCGATAGGGCATTCGGGCGGGCTTCGCGCTACCTTGGCTGGTTACTGGCCGGTCGGGCCGGGCGGCATCTTACGATGGAGAAAGGCGATTGCGCCAATTTCCCGCTGAATTCGACTCCTTCCTCAGCGCCAAGGGCCGGCGGCTATTGGCCGGCCGCTCCGATCTGGCGGGGGCGCTCGCCGATCCGCGCCGGCGGTTTCTTGCCGCCGATGGGTTGCTGGATTCGCGCCAGGTCGAGGGCGCCAGGCTGTTGCTGGAACGTGCGCTGCTGCCCCATCTCTCGCGCATCGACCGGCCGATCCCGCCGGAAGCCACTTGGGAGATGCGCGAGAACTATGGCGAATTGCTGCCCAAGACCATGCGGGTATCGACAGCGACATTCGAAGGCAAGCGCGGCCGTGCCTGGCAGACGGCGCAGGAGATGGGCCTCGCCACCATGCTGGGCTCAGCGAGCTTTCGCGCCTTTGCCGAGGCGATGGCCGGCCGCCCGCTCGCCAAGGGGTGGGGCATGCAGGCGCTATGCTATGGGCCGGGCGACTACGCGGGCCCACATAACGACCACCAGCCGGAGAACCCGGCGGCGAAGCAGGGCTATATCGATATTCATCTCTCGTTGCCGAGCCCGGACGTGGCCCAGCAGTTCCTCGTCTATGCACAGACGGGGCATTTCACGAAAATCGAATCCGTGACGAAACCGGGCCGCATCACCGCCTATCGCCTGCCGCTCTGGCATTACACGACACCGCTGGTGGCCAAACGCGGCCGTGACACCTCGGCCCGGCGCTGGGTGCTGCTGGGGACGTTTCTTTATGAGGATTCTGCGATAGCTAGGCGTTAAACGCGTTCTGGGTCATTCCAGCGTACATTGTGGCTACCATTTTTCGAATTGGAAGATTCTCAGCATCACCAACTTCGGAGTGACGTCGTGTCTAGAGCCAGGTTGATCATCTTGATTCCCTTCCTGCTCTTCGCATTGCCCGCATTTGCTCAAGAGATGCCCCTTGTCCCGGAGAAGAACTCCGCACTCGTGACATTGCTTAACGACATGAGAATGCTCGGCGAACGGGGCACGCCGCCCGAGGATCTCGGGTACATCGTCAGGGTGATTGCAAGTGGCAGTGAAGGGGAGTGTGACGGCACGCCCCAAAGCTGCCCCACAGAGTACGCGTACATCGCTATCTCGGAACTCGGCGAAAGCCCACCGATGAACCTCTATCGCCTACCTGATTCCTATGGTTGGACTCTGGATTCTTGGGTCGATTTTCCCAAGGGTGACCCTGCCATAAACAAGTTTGTTGTCCTGCGCATGACGCGGCAGGTCATTGCCAAGGACCCGAGCAAAGGCTGGTTTGTCCCTGAGCAGTTCGAGATCCGGGTAAATGCCTATTCAGCCACGATGCGAAAGTTGTGACTCCCATCATGACTGTCAAGCCATGGCCGTTTCGCGATCCGCCCAATCTCGCCGTCATCGTTCACCGCAACATAATCTCTGGTGAAAAGGCGATCGCTCTTGTCACCCACGACGTCGACGACGGCGGGTGGCAATTCCTCAGTGATGAAATAGGCCCGTTGAACGAAAGCGACGGCATGGTCGTCGGGCTTGGGCAAATCGTAACGCGTGATCCGAGCCTGATGACGCTCGCCAATCTGCCTGTCGGCTGGAGAGCCTGGCGGCCATCGAAAGATGCGCCATGGCAGCGTTCAAAATCGCGGGGCTGACCACTGCATGCTAGGCTCTAACGGCAGGGGTAATCACATCGACAAGGACTTCTCATGAGTGGCCCGGGATCAACCACGCGCATCCGCAACGCAGATTGGGTGGTGGCGTTCGATCCATCCAACGGCAAGCATGTCTATCGCCG
>DASXQK010000335.1:0-5994 GCA_036493015.1 Dongiaceae bacterium
GAGCTGAAGGTTAGCCGAGGATCGGCATAAGCAGGTATGATTTTGCATCAGGTGAGAGTGAGGATCGGATCATGAGTTGGGATATCGGGCGCTTCGGCGACGTGGTGAAAAAGGATGGCTCCTATACCGTCCTGATCGTGGGTGCCGGCAGCGGCATCGGCAAGGCGAGTGCCGAATTCCTCGCTGCCCAGGGCGCCACGGTCATCTGCGCCGACCGGGACAAGGGAGCGGCAGAGGCCGTGGCGAAAGCGATTGGCGCCCGCGCCAGCGGGCTCGCGCTCGATATCACCGACGATGGCCCGACACTGAAGGCGATATCCACGGCCGAGAAGAAGGCCGGTGGGCTGCACGCCGTGGTGAACTGCGCCGGCATTACCGGGCGTACCAACATCAAGGGGCATGAGGTCGATCTCGCCAATTTCGACGAGGTCCACCGCATCAATCTGCGCGGCGCCCTCGTGCTGAGCCAGGCTGTCTTGCCCGGCATGCTGTCGCGCAAGTACGGGCGCATCCTTCATGTCGCCTCCATCGCCGGCAAGGAGGGCAATGCCGGCATGACCGCCTATTCGACGACCAAGGCGGGGTTGATCGGCCTGGTTAAATCATTGGGCAAGGATTATCCGGAAACCGGTGTGACCATCAACGCGCTGGCGCCGGCGGTCATCCGCACGCCGCTTGTCGATGCGCTGCCCGAGGCGACAGTCAAATACATGACCGACAAGATCCCGATGCGGCGCTGCGGCGAGCTGGACGAGGTGGCGGCGATGATCGCCTGGATCGTTTCACCCGCCTGCAGCTTCACCACCGGCTTTACCTTCGATCTATCAGGCGGCCGTGCCACCTATTGAGGCGCTAGACGATCTGGTTCTTGAGCGGCAGGCGGTTCGACCAGAGGCGGTCGAGATTTTCCAGCAGCAGGTCGAGGACATTGTCCTCGTAGCGCCGGGTCTCGCCCGCGCTATGGGGCGTGATCACCACATTGGGGAAGTCCCAGAGCGGTGATTCGGCCGCCGGCGGCTCGTCGGCAAGGCAATCGAGGCCCGCACTGGCGATCCGCCCCTCTTTAAGAGCGGCGATCAAAGCCGGTTCGTCGACGCAACGTCCGCGGGCGACATTGATCAGCAAGGCCGAAGACTTCATCGCGGCCAGAGCGTTTGCATTAATCAGCCGCTCGGTCTGCGGCGTCAGTGGGCAAGTCAGCGCCACGATATCGGCTTGGGGCAGCAGCGCGGGCAACTCGCCGATCGGATGGACAGAATCGGCATGGGCGCCACCGGCCACCGCGTCCCGCCGCAGGCCGATGACGCGCAGATCGAAGGCCTTGGCGAGTTTGGCCAGCCTCTGGCCGATGCGCCCGAAACCGATTATCAGCAGCGTCTTGCCCCCGAGCTCATCCTCGCGGCGGGTGAACTCGCTCATCATCGGTCGCCAGTGATGGCGGGCCTGGTTGTCGCGCGCCTCGGGCAGCCGGCGCGCCAAGGCCAGGATAAGGGCCATGGCGTGTTCGGCCACGGCTTTTTCATTGGCGCCCTGGGCGCTGGCAAGGTGGATGCCGCGCGCCTTCAGCGCCGCGGCGTCGTACTGGTCGACGCCGGCGCTGATCGACTGGATGAAGCGAAGCCGCGGTGCCCCGTCGAGCAGGGCGTTGCGCCAGAGGCCGGAGACCACCAGCACATCGGCCTCCGGCAGGCGTTGCTTAAGCTCGTCCAGCGAACGGGCCTCGAAACTCGCCATGCCGGTATCCCGCGCCAGGAAGCGTTCCTGGAGGCGATAGGCGACATGGGCAAAGCAGAGGGTGAGACGATCCTTGGCGGGCAGCATGATGTGGTTAGAATAGGCGAAGCCCGCCTGCTTGTCCGGGCTTGGCGTGTTTTCCGATTGCGGGGTCTGCTGCATGCTCGTTCCTGTCGAAGCGCTTCGCGGCGCCGCAATCCGGATCATTCGTGCCGCCGGCAGCGATGAGGCCGAGGCCGCGATCGTCGCCGATCACCTGATCGAGGCCAATCTGCGTGGCCATGACAGCCATGGCGTCGGCATGCTGCCGGCCTATATCAAGAACCTGCGCAACGGCACCCTGAAGCCGAACGAGCCCGGCAAGGTCGTCAGGGATGATGGCGCCTTCATCGTCTATGACGGGCTGCGCGGTTATGGCCAGGTGGTGGCGAAAACAGCGACCCAGCTCGGCATCGACAAGGTACGCAAGACGGGCTCGGCGGTGGTGGCGCTGCGCAACGCCCATCATATCGGGCGCATCGGCAGTTACGGCGAGCAATGCGCTGCGGCCGGCCTGATCTCCGTCCACTTCGTGAATGTCATGGGCCATAAGCCGCTGGTGGCGCCCCATCGCGGCCTGGATGGGCGGCTGTCGACCGATCCGATCTGCATCGCCATTCCCGCAGCCGAACCCGGCCGCCCCGTCATTCTGGACATGGCCACCAGCAAGATCGCCATGGGCAAGGTGCGCGTGTCGCGCAACAAGGGCGAAACCCTGGCGCCCGAGCTGATCATCGACAATCGCGGTGAGCCCTCGCGCAACCCTGCCGACATGTTCACCACCCCGCCGGGTGCGCTGCTGCCCATGGCCGAGCATAAGGGTTATGCGCTGGCCTTCGTCTGCCAGCTGCTGGCCGGGGCCGTGACCGGCAGCGGCACGGTGAAGTCCGAGAACCAGAGGCGCGACACCATCACCAACGGCATGCTGGCCTTTATCATCGATCCGGGGCGGCTTGGCGACAGCGACTGGATCCGCCAGGAGATCCGCGACTATACCGCCTATGTAACAGCCTCGCCGGTGCGCAATCCAGCCGAGCCGGTGCTGATCCCCGGCGATCCCGAGCGGCAGAGGCGCGTCGAGCGGCTGCGCGAAGGCGTTCACGTCGATGCCGGCACTTGCGCGGAGATCGCCGAAGCCGCCGCTACCCTGAAGGTCGATCTGCCGGAATTTGCGGGTTAGAAAATCATGGCATGGGCCCACGATTTAGCGCGCGAGCCAAAGATGAATTTTCGGTGGGAGTACTTTTGCCACTGCGGGAATGTATAACTACGTTTTACTGTTGCTAGGCCCGAATATCTTTCGATCGGCTGCACACACATGCCCAAGTTCCTGCGCATCGGACTCCATCAGTCCAACGTTTCCGGATACACGTCAAAGGCATGGTGTATTCGACGGGTTGCCTCGACGATTCACCTGAAGTGGGGCGCCGTCGAGGTCAATGGCATCGGAGATGGGCGAAGGGTTTCCTGGACGCTTCCGCCGAGAGAGAAAGCAATTCGCTGCGGCACGGCGCAGCGGGCCAAAGACTATGCAAAAGCCGCGATCGCGCGACGGCGCAGCCATCGCTATGAACCGCTGGCTGGAAATATTGCTATCCGGCGTCGAGCCGCGGCTCGTAGTGCCGAACTCGACAAAGCGCTCGCCACGATCCTGTTTGTCGATATCGTCCGGTCCACCGAAAAAGCCGCCCGGCTGGGCGATTCACGGTGGGCGCAGGTGATGAATCACTACTACGCCGCCGTCCGCAAAGAGCTGAAGGCCTTGCGCGGAAAAGAGGTCGTGACGACCGGGGATGGACTGCTGGCGACGTTCGGCGCACCGGCTTCCGGGGTCCGCTGTGCTACCGCAATCCGTGAGGCCGTGCGCACTTTGGGGCTGGAGATCAGGGTGGGGCTGCACGCGGGCGAATACAAAGTGAGCGGGGCCGAAGTGTTCGGTCTTGCGTTTCACATCGGTGCGCGCGTCGCCGCGAAAGCGCGTGGCGGCGAAATCCTGGTCTCGAGTGCGGTCAAGGATCTGATGGCGCAATCCGCAATCCGCTTCAAGGATCGCGGCCTTCACCAACTCCGGGGTGTGCCGGAGCGATGGCGCCTTTACCTGGTCGAACAAGATGTTCTGAGTACGCGGCCCCGCTAGCCGCGCACGGCGCCGCTGGCGATCCCCTGGATGAAATAGCGCTGCAGGCCCAGGAACAGCAGCAAGCTGGGCAGGCTGAGGATGGTGATGCCCGCCATGCCCACCGCAAAACCCTCGAGCTGAGTGTGCGTGCCGACGACCGGTGCGAAGGCGGCAATACCCACCGGCAGCGTCTTCATTGAATCGTCAAAGGTGATCAGCAGCGGCCAGAGGAAATTGTTCCAGTTGAGGGTGAACAGGATGACCGTGGCCGCGATCAGCGGCGCGCGCGCCAGCGGAAAGGCGATCTTCCAGAAGATGAGCATCTGGCTGGCACCATCCATCTTGGCCGCATCTTCCAGGTCGTTGGGAAACTTCAGGAAGAACTGGCGGAAGATGTAGACGCTGAAGACATTGCCGACGCTGGGCAGGATCAGCGCCTGATAACTGTTGGCCCAACCGATCTTGATCATGGCCAGCAGCAGGGGCACGACGCAGACCTCTGTCGGCACCATGAGCGAAGCAACAAACAACCCGAACAGCAGATCGCGGCCGGGAAAGCGCAGCCGCGCCAGCGCATAGCCGGCAAGCGCGCCGGAGAGGACGCTGAGCGCGGTGCTGATGACGGCGACCACCACGCTGTTGAGTCCCCAGCGCAGCACCGGATATTCGCTGAAGATGCGGATGTAGTTCTCCAGCGTCGGATGCGGCGGCAGCCATTCGATATTGAGGGTCATCACCTCGTTGGAATGCTTGAGCGATGTTGAGACCATCCACACGAAGGGCGCGGCCCAGAGCAGCGAAATGATCAGGCCGCCGAGCCAGATGGGCACTTCGGCCGCGGTGAGGCCGAAGGGGCGAAGCCGGCGGTTGCTGCGGGCGATGAAACTATCGGCCATGGCTCACATCTCCCGGATGAGGCGCCGATGGATCACGGTGATGACCAGGATCATCACGAACAGCATCATGGCGATGGCCGAGGCATAGCCGAAGAGGCTGCGGGTGATGGCCGTCTGGTACATGTAGAAGATCACCGATGAGGACGAGCCTGCCGGTTCGCCATTGGTCATGACATAGACCTGACTGAAAATGCGCAGGCTGGCGATCATCTGCAGGGTGATCACCATGCTGATGACCGGGCGAAGCTGCGGCAATGTCACGAAGCGCAGCCGTTGCCAGGCATTCACGCCATCTATCTCTGCCGCCTCATACAGTTCTTTCGGCAGATCCTGGAGTGCTGCCAGGAACAACACGAATGCCAGGCCCAGATCCCACCAGATCGAGGCGATGCTGACGCCGATCAGCGACCATTGGGTGCTGGTAAGCCAGGGGATATTGGGGATGCCGATCAGCCCCAGATAGTGATTGATCAGCCCGAACTGGGTATCGAGCAGCCACACCCAGACGAGGCCGATTACCGTCGAGGACACGACGTTGGGCGAAAAGAACAGGGTGCGCACCAGGCTGGAAAGCGGCCAGCGCCGGTTCACATAGAGGGCGAAGATCAGCCCCAGGACGACCACGCCGGGCACGATGATCACCGCATAAAGCAGCGTGTTGCGGAAGGCGATGCCGACCCAGACATCCTTGAAGGAATCGGTGAAATTCTTGAAGCCGATCCATTCTGGACGGCCGAAAATGCCCCATTTGGTGAAGGCGATGCCGGCGCCGAAGATGATCGGGCCGACATTGAAGATCAAAAACGGCAGGGTGAAGAAGGCGACGAACAGATAGGCGACCCAATCGGTCGGCCGCCGCTCCGCGAGCGATGCGGCTTGCTGGCTCATATCCCGCTTATGGGGCGATCCGACCCGGCCATAGGGGCCGGGGCGGATGTTGCGCCAGGATCAATTTCCGGATCCGCTTAAGCGATCCGTTCAGCCGGCATCCAGATCGGCCTGCCATTTCTCCTGAATTTCCGACATGGCCTGGTCGATGGTCTTCTGCCCGGCCCAGACGGCGGCCAGTGTCTTGGCCAGGATGTCGTCGCCCGAATAGATGGTGAAATCCGGGCCGGCGAGGACCGGAATTTCGCCAGCCTTGGCGAAGCTCATCCCGTCGACGAAGGCGCCGCGCACCGACCAGGGATGGCCGGCCGTTTTGTA
>DASXQK010000336.1:0-4349 GCA_036493015.1 Dongiaceae bacterium
CGCATATCGATCAGCCCCGGGGCCAGGCATTGATTCTCGCAGCGGATGATCTCGGCACCTTCCGGCAGGCTGTTGCCGCGCACGGAAGGTCCGATTTCGGCAATGCGTCCGTCGATGGCGAGAAGTCCGCCCTGTTCTTCCCGGCCGCTGGCCGGATCCAGCAGCCGCGCGCCGAGCAAGGCGAGGGGGCGCCTAGGCGTTGCCATCGCTGCCATCGTTCACGCGAAGCTTGCGCGTCAGCACATCCAGACAGGCCATCCTCACGGCAACACCCATCTCGACCTGCTCGCGGATCAGGCTGCGGTCGATATCGTCGGCGACCTCGGAATCGATCTCCACGCCGCGGTTCATCGGTCCCGGATGCATGATCAGCGCATCGGGTTTGGCATCGGCCAGCTTGGACCGGTCGAGACCGTAGAAGTGGAAGTATTCGCGGGTCGAGGGCACATACGCACCCTGCATGCGTTCGGTCTGCAGGCGCAGCATCATGACGATGTCGCAATCCTTCAGGCCCCGGCGCATATCGGTGAAGACCTCCACACCCAGCCGGTCGATGGCGGCGGGCAGCAAGGTGGGTGGCGCGATGACCCGCACGCGAGCGCCCATGGTGGTCAGCAGGTGGATGTTCGAGCGCGCGACCCGGCTATGCTGGATATCGCCGCAGATCGCCACCAGCAAACCCTCGAGCTTGCCGCGGCGCCGGCGGATGGTGAGCGCGTCGAGCAGAGCCTGGGTCGGATGCTCATGGCTGCCATCGCCGCCATTGATGACGGCGCAGTCAACCTTCTGCGAGAGCAGGTTGACCGCACCGGAATCGGGATGGCGCACGATCAGCACATCCGGGTTCATGGCGTTGAGCGTCATCGCGGTATCGATCAGGGTCTCGCCCTTTTTGATCGAGCTGGTTGCCGCCTGCATATTGATGACATCGGCGCCCAGCCGCTTGCCGGCGAGTTCGAAAGAGGTGCGCGTACGCGTCGAGTTCTCGAAAAACAGGTTGATCAGGGTGCGGCCGTTCAGCAGGTCGCGCTTTTTGTCGGCGCTGCGGTTGAAGGCGACATAGGTCTCGGACAGGTCAAGCAGGCCGCCGATCTCGCTTTGGGAGAGTCCTTCGATGCCGAGCAGATGTCGGTGTCCGAATCGAAGGGCGGGGGCGGCGCTCATCGAGGCCGTCTTATATCCTCCGTTGGCCGGGATGGGAAGCGAGGGGATGGGAAGCGGGAGCGCCGAAACCTTTGGCGCCCCGCGGCATTGATCGGGTGGCTGGCAGGACAGAACATGCCGCAGGCCCAAGATTGCGGTGGGCAGAGAGGGAGGCAACGATGCGTTACGAGCTCTACTATTGGCCCTCGATCCAGGGACGGGGCGAATATGTCCGCCTGGCACTGGAAGAGGCAGGCGCCGATTACGTCGATGTCGCGCGCCGATCCACCGGCATGGCGGCGATGTTACGATTTATGGAAAGCGAAAGGGTCAAACAGCCGCCCTTTGCCCCGCCATTCCTCAAGTCCGGCAAGCACGTGATCGCCCAGACAGCGAACATCCTGCTCTATCTGGGCAGCCGTCATGGGCTAGCGCCGTCGGACGAAGCCGGCCGGCTCTGGGCGCACCAGCTTCAACTTACCATTGCCGATCTGGTGGCCGAGGTGCATGAGACTCACCATCCGATCGCAACCGACCTCTATTACGAGGACCAGCGTGCGGCAGCGAAGAAGCGGGCACACTACTTCCGCAAGTCGCGCATCCCCAAATATCTCGGCTATTTCGAGGAGGTGCTGGAGCGCAACGGTGGGCGATTTTTGATCGGCGGGCGCCTCACCTATCCCGACCTGTCGCTGTTCCAGGTCGTCGAGGGACTGCGCTACGGCTTCCCCAAGGCAATGAAGCGCATCGAGAAGAAGACGCCGCTGCTGGCAACCCTGCGCGACCGGGTGTCAGAACGCCCGCGCATCGCGGCTTATCTCTCCTCGAAGCGCCGCATTCCTTTCAATGAGGACGGGATCTTCCGCCACTATTCGGCGCTGGACGGCTAGCCTGCGTTCTCCCTAGACGATCTTCTGATCCCTCAGCGCGGTAATCTCGGCCGTGCTGAGCTTTAGCAATTCCGCCAGCACTTCGTCTGTATGCTGGCCGAGATAGGGCGGTGCGCGGCGGTAATCGACCGGCGTCGCCGAATATTTGATCGGATTGCCGATCAGATCGACATCGCCCTTGGCCGACTGTGGATGGGGCAGCGCGATCTGCATGCCGCGGGAGCGCACCTGCGGATCGGTGAAGACCTGGTCAATGCTGTTGACGGGGCTGCAGGGTACGCCAAGCCTGGCCAGCCCCTCCACCCATTCGTTCTGGGTCTTGCGGCGCATGACCTCGTCGAGGAGTTCGTACAGGTCGCGGCGGTTCAGCACGCGCTGCTCATTGGTGATGAAACGCGTGTCCTGTGCCAGGGCCGCTTCACCGGCGAATCCGCAGAACTTGGCGAACTGCCCGTCATTGCCCACAGCCAGGATCACATGGCCGTCGGACGTGGCCATGACGTTGTAGGGCACGATATTGGGATGCTCGTTGCCGACGCGGGTCGGCACACTGCCGGAGGTCAGATAGTTGAGGCCGACATTGGCAAGCCAGGCAACTTGGGTATCGAGCAGCGAGAGATCGATGTATTGGCCCTGGCCGGTCTTGTCGCGGTGATGGAGGGCGGCCAGGATCGCGCTGGTGGCATACATGCCGCACATGATGTCGGAGATGCCCACACCGACCTTGAGCGGCGGGCCGTCCGGCTCGCCCGTCACACTCATGATCCCGCCCAGCCCCTGGGCCAACATGTCGTAGCCAGCGCGCGGCGCGTAGGGCCCCGTCTGGCCGAAGCCGGTGATGGAACAATAGATGAGGCGCGGGCTGTCCTTGGCCAGGTCGGCATAGGCGAGACCGTATTTCGCCATGTCGCCGACCTTGAAGTTCTCCAGCATGATGTCGCATTTAGCGATCAGGCGCTTCGCCAACGCTTGCCCCGGCTTCCGCGAAATATCGATGGCGAGCGAACGCTTGTTGCGGTTGGAGCTTAGGTAATAGGCGCTTTCGCGCGTGTCCTTGCCGTCCTTGCCCTTGACGTAAGGCGGCCCCCATTTGCGCGTATCGTCGCCGGCACCCGGCCGCTCGATCTTGATCACATCGGCGCCCAGATCGCCGAGCAACTGCGTGCAGGTCGGCCCGGCGAGGATGCGGGTGAGGTCGAAGACGCGAATGCCGTGGAGCGGGCCGGACATGGGAAAGCCTTGCGATGGACGCGGTCGGCGCGACTGTCCATGGCGAAGGCAGCTTCGTCAAGAAGTGGCGGTTAGCCGGGGCAAGAAGCGGCGGTTAAGCGGGGCAAGAAGCGGCCGTCAGCTGCCGATCACATTCTTCAGCCGGTCGAGTGCCCCCTGCAGTATGTAGGCAGCCGCCATCTTGTCGATCACCTCGGCGCGCCGGCGATGGGACATCTCCGCATCGCGCAGCGGACGTTCGGCGCCGATGGTGGAGAAGCGCTCGTCCCAAAAGGCCAAAGGCAGATCGAACAAGGCAAGCAAATTGGCCGCGAATTGTCGGACGGATTGGCAGCGCGGTCCTTCGCTGCCGTCCATGGCGACAGGCAATCCCATGACCAGGCCGCCGATAGCACGCTCGACCGCAATCTGTTGCAGCTTTGCCGCATCAGCAGCGAACTTGCCCCGCTTGAGTGTTATGAGCGGCGATGCGACGGATAGAGCAGAATCGGAGATGGCGAGGCCAATCGTCTTGCTGCCGACATCGAGCCCCAGCAGGCGCGCGCGCGGCGCTAACGCCCCCTTAAGACTCGTCAGGTCGATAACCGGCATGGCGAAGCCTTAGCCCCGGCAACTGGCACCGGCAAGCAAAACCGCCTCCACTAAACAATTGCTCGATTCAACCGATGCCCATACGTTTGCGGCGCTGACAGCGTTCGGGGGTTGGTGCGGCGACAAGGATGGATTCGTTTAATATCGAATTGCTCATGAAGGGGTTTGCGGTGGGTGTAGCGATCGCCGCCCCGGTCGGACCTGTCGCGCTGCTTTGCATCCAGCGGGCGCTGATGGGCGGCTGGATGTCAGGCATGGCTTCCGGCCTGGGGGCCGCGGCCGCCGATACGCTCTACGGCTCGATCGCCGCTTTCAGCCTCAGCCTGATCGAGAACTTCCTGATGGCGCACCGCTATTCCATCGCCATCGGCGGCGGCATCCTGCTCTGCCTGCTGGGCCTGCGCATATTGACGATCAAACCGCCGCAAATCCCCGAGCGGCCGAACAATTCCGCCGTCGGCCTCGTCGGCATCTTCCTCGGCACCTTCATGCTGA
>DASXQK010000337.1:0-2672 GCA_036493015.1 Dongiaceae bacterium
TTGCGAAGATTGCGACCAAATCGGCCTCGTTATACTTGAATAGCCCATGATCCCGCCGAAGCTTGCGGTAGTCGGAAAGCAAAATGCGAAAAAGGCCCACGATCGCGGCGAAGAGGAAACCACCCTCCCAACCGAAACGTAGAAGCGTCATCGCATCGCGGACATCGCTTGAATTCGTGGGGATGACATCGCCGATCACCAGCAAACCCTCGCTTTTGAGCGTTCGCCGCCATAGCCCCAACAGCTCATGAAGTTCATTGCTGCCAAGGTACTGGATGAGGGAATTGGCGACGGTAAGGTCGATCAATCCGCTTGGCAGCGCATGCAGTTCGCCCGGTGTCATTACTGAAATTTTGGGGTTTTGCGCATACCGTTGCCTCAGGCGCTTGAGAAGGGAAGGTGCGGTATCGCAAAGGATCAGTTTGCGGCAGTGCTGCGCGACCTCATCGGCGACGCGATTGTCGCCGCAGCCGTAATCGAGGATCGAGGCCGTCCCGTGGGGAATGAACGTTTCGATCGCGCGGCCAATCAGCTCGCTTTCCAGCTGGCGGTGCCGCTCATTTATGTAGGTCGTGCACTCTCGATCCCAAAACTCGCGCCATGTCATGGCCGCATGTATCCCCCGAGTCGCAATCGACAATATCATTTGTGGTACTTTTGGGGAAATCGCGACAATGTAGGCAAGGAACACGGCGTCATCGAGCCGTTTCCCATAGCGTCACGCCGCCCTTGCGAAGGAGCCGGATCGAAGTCGGCCGGCGGTTTCGACGAGATCAGCGTGGGTATCGGATATGTCTGAAACGTTCGGCGATTGGCTTCAATTTCACTATCTTCCGGCCTTGCTCGTCGCCTGTATTGCGCTGGCCGTCCTCGTCGCCATCGTCGATGCCCGTTTCAATCCCAAGCACGCCTTGTCCGCAGAATCGGGCGCGAGCACGGGGTTCGCGGCACCTCTCACCCGAAATGCCGTCTTCCTCTTCCTCGCCGGCATCGGGCTCGGGCTGTATTTCTGGCTTATGCTGGCCTGGGAAGACTTCACCTTCTACGACGCGCATATCTTCTTTCAATCACTCGCCGGTGGACCGCAATATGCCCCGCTGCAGTTGTTCCCAAGCCTGGGTCTGTTGCGTCCTCTAAGCCACCAGGAATTCTACCCGCTCTCCTTCATCGACAATTCGGCGGCGGTCTATCAGGCCTTTTCATTTCTCCAGATCCTGCTCGGCGGATTCCTGCTGTCCAGATTGCTGCGTGGCAGCCTGCCCATCATGGTGCTGACTTTCGTTGCCATCCTGCTGGCGCCGCCGGTGGTAGCGGCGCTGTTCCATATCATCAATTCCGAGCGCAACATCCTGCTGCTGCTCTGCATCTTCCTCTGGTCGTCGCTCGCCTATGAGCGAACCCGTCGCGCCGGCTATCTCGTGCTGGCGGCCGTCGCGAGCTTTCTTGCCCTGCAATACAAGGAAACCGCCGCGGTCATGATGGGCGGCTGGGCGGGTTACTTGCTGCTGGCAGGATGGCTGGCGCGCCAGCGCCCCCCCGGGGAGCATCGCGTACTGGCACTGCTCGGCGGGTCGGTCGCCGCCGGCTGCATCATTTGGTTTGCCGCCTTCGCCATTGCCATCCTGCCGCAGATCGGGCGCAGCTATCTCGTGGGGCGCTCGCATGATCCGCTGCTGGTGCTGCAGGTGCTGGCTTCGCAGGTATGGGTCCTGGCCCTGGCCGGCGCGATCCTCTGCCGCTTCCTGCTGGCGCGGCGCGGCATTCATACCTCGCCGATCTGGGACGGGGTGCCGGTGGCCGCCTTGGCGCTGACGGCCGCCTATGTGAAGCTGGGATTCATTCACGAGTATTACTACGCGCCGGCGACCTTGCTTGCCTGGCTCTATGCCGGCCATGTCGCCCAACTGGCGCTGGCGAACAGCGGCCCGTCACGCCGGCCTGCCTTGATCGGCATCCTGGCGCTGGTCGCACCGCTGGCGCTGTTCCAAACGTTGACCAGCTTCTGGTGGGTCTATGCGCCCTGGAAGGAGAATGTCGCTTCCAAGGCCGACGCCGCACGCTTCATCGAGGGCCTGCACGCCGCCCGCCCGCCCGATCAGCGCCGCCAGCCGTTGCGCATCGCCTTTCCCCGCAGCAGCAATTACGAGGCGGCCTTCTTCATCGGCTATCTGGAGGCCCGATATCGAATCCTGGATATCGAAGTGGATATCGGAATTCTGGCGCGCGACCGGCTGGCGAGCGAAACCTCGCAATGCGTCCTCTGGGTCCCGGTCATGTGCAATTATGGGCTTTCCGAACGGCGCGGCGATGTCGCCGTCTTTTTCGGCGAGGAGGGTGATGACCTGGCGGCGCTGAAGGCGGCATATCACCTGATTTATGTGTCGCCGGATATCGGCTTTTGGCCGAACCGGCTGCACGCTTACGTCTTCGGGATGTCGTGATGTCCGCCTGGGCCGAAGCACAATACGACAATGTCTACGCGCCCGGGGTCGAGCACCACTGGTGGCATCTGGCGCGTGCCAGGATCGTGCGCCGTGCCATCGATTCGTTTCCACCTTGCGGCATTCTCGACGTGGGGTGCGGGCCGGGCCTGATGGTCGGATATCTTCGTGAGCGGGGCTATGATTGCCGCGGTTGCGATCTGGGCCGGCCGCCCCTGATCCACGCGGCGC
>DASXQK010000338.1:0-5531 GCA_036493015.1 Dongiaceae bacterium
CCATCGTCGATCACCTTTATGGCCTGGGCCACCGCCGCGTTGCCTTTGTCTCGCAGCACCTGCGCGAATATGGCGGCGAGCGCCGGCGTGTCGGCTTCATGAATGCGCTGGCCAAGCGCGGTCTGAGCCTGATCGACATCGAGGACGGCGCCACCGCCGTGGTTGCCCATAACGACATGCTGGCCATTGCCACCATCGACAGGCTGGAGCGCCGGGGCTTGCGCGTGCCCCAGGATGTTTCGGTCGTCGGCTATGACGATATTCCACTGGCCGCCCACAGCCGGGTCAGGCTGACCACCGTGCATTCCGATGCGGTGGAGATGGGCCGGCGCGCCGTCGAGATGGTAGTGGGCGCGGCGCGGGATGACCGCCATGTGGCGTTGCGCGAGATGCAGAGCAATCCGCTGGTGGTGCGCTCCACGACCCAGCGGCCGCAAACCTAGGCTTCGGTCCCGGCGCCCCGGATTCGGTTCAGGATTCGACGCCTCATACGCAGCAGATATTGAACATGCGGGCTGCTCCAGAAGGCGTGTTTGAACACGGTCCTGAAGCAGCGCCGATTTGCGTAGCCGAGGCCAAAGGAGCGCGTCAGAGCGATAACCAACCCGGCCGCCAGCAAGACCTTCGCAGCGGCCGACCGGCCGGAAAGAAACCGGCCGCCGCGATCGACAAGCGCCCTCGTGCGAACGCGCCGGTCCGCGATTTTCTCGACCCGCAACAATTCTCTCCGCTCTTCCAGTGCGGAGCGGCCCTTGAGGAACGGATACCAGGGGCCGCTGAGCGGCCGGCGATGGGCCACCACCACCTCGTCGATGATGGCAATGCGCTTTTGCTCGTCTGCTGCCAACCTGGCCCAGAGATGATCCAGCCCCCAGCCGCTCTCGCTGCGCGCGAAGCTCAGCCGGCAGCGCTCGAGGAAGGTGCGCTCGAAGCACGGCATCATGATCTCGACGAAGTTGGTGAAGCGCAGCCGGCATAGCGGATTGCGCAGCGTCACGGCCCAGCTGAACTGGCTGTCAGCGCTCAAGGCCGGCTGCGCCAGCCAGAGCGAACGATCGCGACAGATCTGAAAAAGACGATCGATGTCGGCGCCGGTGCATTCCAGATCGTCATCCGGCAGCCAGATATAGTCGTAGCGCGCAATGATGGAAGCCTGCTCCGAAAGCAAACGGGTCAAAGCCGGATATTTGGCCCCCTTGGCATCGAAGCGCGGGATATCGGCCTGGCGATACCTGCCCTTGTCGTCGCCGTAATAGCTGATGATCATGTCCCAGCTGCGCGCCGATCCAACGTCGAGCCAGGCCGCATGGCGTGACTCATCGCCCGCGCGGACGATGATGAGATTTGGTCTCACCCCGCCACCAGGCGTGGCGCCACCTCGGTCTCGAAACAGCGTAGCGCGCTGCCGATGGCCTGATGCATGTCGAGGTAGCGATAGCTGCCCAGGCGTCCGCCGAAGATCACATCGGGCCGGCCTTGCGCCAAGGCGCGGTAGTCCTCGTAGAGACGTTTATCTTCGCGCCGGCCAATGGGGTAAAAAGGTTCATCGCCGCGCCGGGCAAAGCGCGAATACTCCCGCATGATCACTGTCGAATCGCTGCGGCGGCGTTCCGGATGCAGATGCTTGAATTCATGGATGCGGGTGAACGGGGTCTCTCGTCCGGGAAAGTTGATGACTGCCGTACCCTGGTAATCCTCGACCGGCAGGCGTTCGATTTCGTGATCCAGCGTGCGCCAGCCAAGAGCGCCAAGCCGGTAGTCGAAGAAGCGGTCGATCGCGCCCGAGAAGACGATCAGCGCCCCGGGGCTGAGCGATTCCCGCAGATCGAAGAAATCGCAGCCGGTGATCACGCGAATACGCGGGTTCGCGAGCAGCCGCGAGAATAGCGCGCCATAGCCCTCCAGCGGCACGCCCTCATAGCGGTCGCTGAAATAGAAATCGTTCATGCTGAAGCGTATCGGCAGACGGCGGATCGTCTCGACCGGCAGCAAAGCGGGATCCGTCTCCCATTGCTTGGCCGTGTAGCCTTTGATGAACGCCTCATAAAGAGACCGGCCGACCCGGGCGATGGCAGCTTCTTCCAGATTGCCGGGCGAGAGGATGCCTTCTTTCTCGACCTCGGCAGCGATGAAACGCTCGGCCTCGGCAGGGGTCATGTCCATGCCAAAGAACCGATTGATCGTCGTCAGGTTTATCGGCAGCGAATAGGTCCGCCCGGCCACCCGGCTGAAGACGCGTAGCCGGAAATTGTTGAAATCGGCAAAGCGATTGGCATAGCGCCAGATCTCCTCGCTCGAGGTGTGAAAGATATGGGTCCCGTAGCGGTGCAGCTCAATGCCGGTGGCCGGGTCGGCTTCGGAATGGGAATTCCCGCCGACATGCTCGCGCCGCTCGATAACAAGCACGGGAAGGCCCAGTTCATGGGCTGCGCGCTCGGCGATGGTTGCGCCGAAAAAGCCGGAACCTGCAACAACCAGCCTGTAGTCGCCGATATCCATGGGTGGCCGATTGCGTGATGGAAAGGCGGGGCAACGCTATCACGGCCCGTTGGTGCGGGCGACTGTTGCGCGCCGGCCCGCGCCGGCCTTATTTCACCGCGCCGGCCCACGTCACGCCGCCGCCCCTACTTCACGGCGCCGCCCTACTTCACGGCGCCAAAGGTCAGGCCACGCACGAAGTTGCGCTGGACGATCAGGGCAAAGATGACGATGGGCAGCGCCCCTACCACACCGGCCGCGGCCATCGGACCCCACTGGATTTCGATCTTGCCGATCAGGGTCGAGACACCGACGGGGATCGTCTGGGCTGCCGGTGTGGAGGTCAGCGTCAGCGCGATGATGAAATCGTTATAGGTGGCGATCACGGTGAAGATGGCGGTGGCGATCAGCCCCGGGGCCGCCAGCGGCACCACCACGCGCCAGAGCGCGGTCAGGCGAGAATCGCCATCCACCATCGCCGCTTCCTCGATATCGCGCGGGATCTCCTCCAGGAAGCTCTGCATCATCCAGACGACGAAACTGGTGTTGAGTCCGGAATAGATCAGGATCAGCCCGAGGCGGGTGTTCAGCAGGCCCCAATGCGCCAGCGCGATATAGAGCGGCACCACCATCAGGATGCCCGGCAGCATGCGAACCAGCAGCACGAGATAGAGCGCCATCTTGCGCACCCCGAACTGCATGCGAAACCGCGCCAGCGTATAAGCCGCCAGCGTGCCGATCACCAGCGCGATGAAGACTGAAGCGACGACGATCAGGATACTGTTGAGAAGATAGGAGCCGAAATGGAATTCGGCGACCAGGCGGTAGTAGTTGTTGAAGGTGAGCTGCTGCGGCCAGAATGCCACGCCCGAGAAGATATCGACCGGGCGCTTCAGCGAGGTGACCAGCAGCCACCAAAAAGGAAACAGCGAGATCAGGATCGCCACCGCCAGCGTCAGATAGACGAATAGTGCGCCGATGCGTTCGCGTGCCGTCATTCGCCGATCTCTCCGCTGCGGCGCATCAAGCGAACCGCAGCCACCATCAGGACCAGCAGGCAGGCGAGCAGGCTGATCAGCATAGCCATGGCCGGGCCGTACTGGTTGAACAGGAAGGCAGTGTTGTAGGCGTAGATCGAAATCAGCTGGGTTGCCGTGCCGGGCCCACCCTTTGTCAGCACGTAAATCTGGTCGAAGGTGCCAACGGCATCGATGGTGCGCAGCACCACCCCCACCAGCAGCACTGGCCACAGCAAGGGCAGCGTGTGGTGAAAGAAGGTCTGCAGGCGGCTGGCGCCATCCACCCGGGCCGCCTCGATCGGGTCCTGCGGCAGGGAATGCAGGCCTGCCAGGATGATGAGGAACAGCAACGGCGTCCATTCCCAGACGTCCACCGCGACCAGGCCGAAGAAGGCGGTGAGCGGATGAGCCAGCACGTTGGGCGCCTCGAAACCGAACAGCTCGAACAGCGGATTGACCACGCCGATATCGGAGGCATAGAGCAGGCGCCAGATGACGCCAACCACCACCGGGGCGATGGTCATGGGCAAGATCAGGGCGACGCGAATGAGCCCGGCAAATCGCAGTTCGCGGGCGACGACGAGGGCGAGCAGCAGGCCCAATAGCGTTTCAATCGCGACGGCCACGACGACGAACAGCACCGTCGTCAGGATCGCATGCCAGAATACGTGATCGCCGTAGACGTCGGCGTAGTTGTCCACGCCATTGAAGCCCTGATCCAGGCCATAGCGGAACCGGTGCAGGCTGGCGATGATTCCGTCAATCGTCGGATAGAGCGAGATACCCGCCAGCGCCAGCATGGCGGGCAGCAGCAAAAGATAGGGCACAGCGGCCAGTTTCAGCCGCTGCACCCTGTCTTCATGCTTCTCCACAGCTTTGGCTGTGAGGCTCAAGTTGCCCGCTAAGGCTGCCTCACATATAGCCGCCCTGCTTTTTCAGATAGTCGCTGATCTCGCCCGCCGCGGCCGTCAGGTGCTTCTGGGCGATGGCGTCGTAATTCGCCTTCGCCGCAATTGCCTCCACCAGCGCTTCGTTCAGATGCGTGCCGAGGATGTCTTCCATTTTCGGCTCGTCCGGCGTGCGCGGCTTCTGCACCGAGTTGTTCACGGAATCCGCGATCGCCGGCAGCCAGCGATGGGCCTTCACGGCGTCCGGATCGTTCAGCGCCTTGCTCGTCACCGCCGCGCCGCCATATTTGCGGGCGAATTCGAGCTGCACGTCGTCGGAGGTAAACCACTCGAGGAACTGCACCGCCCCTGCCGGATTCTTGGCGCCCGAAGAAACGCTGGCGATAAATGTCCCGATCGGCGGGGCATGCTGCTCCTGCTTCGGCGTGGTGGCGGCGCTGATCTTGCCGACCACCTTGGAGGAAGCCGGATCGTCGATGCGCTGGGCAAGGCCGGTATACTCGGTCAGTGCCGCGCACTTGCCTTCCAGCATGACCTGCACCTCCTGGTCGGTATCGAACTCGGCAACACCGGCCGGCATGTAGGGGATGAAGCTGAACAGGCGGGAAAGAGCACCCACACCCTCCGGGCCTGCGAAGCCCGGCGACCAATCGTCATTGACGAACTTGCCATTATAGGAATGGAGCAACGGCAGATAGGTCATCATGATCGGGTTGCCCTTCACGCCGCGGGGCGACCAGCCATACATGTCAGGCGCCTTGGTCGTCTGGGCGATCTTGAAGATGTCGTCCCAGGTCTCCGGCGGCGAGGTGAAGATGTCGTTGCGGTAGTAGAGGATCTCGACGTCATCGATGATGACGATCGAGTAGAGTTCCGGTTTCGCATTGGCGAAATCCTTCATGCGGGCACCGGATTTCGGCGGCCACAGGCCCATCTCCAGGCCCTTGGGCAGGATATCGGGGTTCACCTTGAAATTGAGCGCTTCAAGGCTCTGCACGATGTGGCCGGCGGCAAATTCCGGCACCCAGTTGTCGTCCATGACATAGATGTCATAGGCGCCGGTCTTGTTCAGCCCGTCGTTCTTGCAGTTCTGATACCAGCTGTCGTAGTTGGTTTCGTTGTAGTT
>DASXQK010000339.1:0-3329 GCA_036493015.1 Dongiaceae bacterium
GCCGTGCCCGAAGCCGGTACTCGAAATGTACAACAAGATCTGGACGAACCTGCGCAAGTAAGCTCGTCTTTATTGTCTGCGCTTGCGGGGGAGGCTGGCGGCCTCCCCCGTTTCGTTTCGGCGCAGCTTTTCTCAGCGCCCCTCGGCAACAACGCGGTTGAGGAATGCAACCCATTCCGGGGCACGCACGGACCATGTCGCGTTGCGCTGCATGAAATCCCGCTGGGCTGCGATCCGCGCGCGCTGCACCGCCGGGCTGGCTGCGGCCTGTTGCCATTCTGCTACCACCATGGCGGCATAGAGCCCGGCCAGATCGCCACGCGACGGCGGCAGGCGCAGCAGCCGGGCAAAGCCCGCCGTCGTCTCCTTGAGCGCCCCCAGATCGGTGGTCAGGACCAGGCAGCCCGCGGCGATGGCCTCGATGGCCGAAATGCAGGAGGTCTCGGCGAAGGTGGAGGGATAGGTGAGCGCATCGCTCGCCTGCAGTGCTGCGGCCAAAGCCGGCTGGGCCAGCGATCCGACATAGTCGATGCCAGCGAGGCTGCGGCAGCGTTCGTAGAGAGCGGCATATTCATCGGCGTCGCCGCCCTTCTGATAGACGGCCATGCTGGAAAAAACCCGCAGACGCGCCTGTGGCAGCCCTTGGCGGATGGCAGGCCAGGCGTCCAGCAGCACATCGAGGCCACGAAAGGGCGTGCTGGTATAGGCAAACAGCGGCGGGGCGGCAGGATCGCGCGCCGGGCGCTCCGGCAAGGCAGCAAAGGCGGGCGCCATGGCGTTGCGCAGGATCACGCTGCGCTCGGCAGGCACGCCGAAGCGACGGCGATAGGTTTCCGCCTGCCAGCTGCTGATAAAGGCAAAGGCCGACCAGCTGTCCCGCTCGGCGGCGTCGCTGAGGGTAGCGATCGCGGGCTGGTTATCGGCATGCTGGGTCCACAGGACCAGACGGATGTCGTGGCGCAGGACCCGGCGCGTCTCGATACCCAGCGCGCAGTTCAGCATCACGATGACGTCGAAGCGGTCGAGGAACCCCTTTTCCAGGCCCGGCCGCTTGCCCACGCATTCGACCCCGCGGAAACGGCCGACATCGCGGGTTTCGGTGACGCTCGAAACCTCGTGGCCAAGCGCCGCCAGCTCGATGGCGAGATAGCAGAGCGAGGATTGCGAGCCGCCGAACGGCGTGTGGAACGGCGTCTCGACATTGTAGTCGTGGGTGGTCGGATCGATAAAGACGATGCGCAAGCGCGCAAGCTCCCCAACTTGCCGGTGACGTCGGCGTTTGTTGCACAAACGAGAGGCGATTGTCGAACGGGACAAGCGGAGCCTTCACAAATCCATAACCTGTCGCCGGATTCATGCTCGCTGCGTTGACAGGCCAATCGCCGAGGAGTACAGGCCGGGGCGAAAGAAGCGCCGCAAGACGAGCCGTCGGGCGCAGGGGCAAACCGAGCAGAAACGGGTAGCGCCATGCGCTGGTCACCGCCGGGCATTTCCGACATTCCTCGCGGTGTGATTCCCAATCGCTGGGACCTGCTGGCGGTGCCCCTGATCCTGGGAATCCTGTTCCTGTTCGCCGCCGGCGCGCGCCAGATGACGCAGCCGCTGGCCGCCCCCCAGGCCATCGCGCTCTCCCTCGACCCCGCCTATTTGCCCGTCTACGCGCTGCGCACGACGCTGCGCATGCTGGTGGCGATGGGTTTTTCGCTGCTGTTCACCTTCACCTATGCGACGGCCGCGGCGAAAAGCCGGCGGGCGGAGCTGGTGCTGATACCGGTCCTCGACGTGCTGCAATCGGTGCCGGTGCTGGGCTACGTCTCCTTCGCCGTCACCTTCTTCCTGGCGCTGTTTCCCGGCAGCGTTCTGGGTGCGGAATTCGCCGCCATCTTCGCGATCTTCACCAGCCAGGCCTGGAACATGGCCTTCAGCTTCTACCAATCGCTGCGCACCGTGCCGCCGGATCTGCAGGAGGTGAGCCGCAGCTTTCGCTTCACCGCCTGGCAGCGGTTCTGGCGCCTGGAAGTGCCCTTCGCCATGCCGAGCCTGATCTGGAACATGATGATGAGCATGTCCGGCGGCTGGTTCTTCGTCGTTGCTTCCGAAGCCATCGCCGTGGGCAGCCATACCGTCAGCCTGCCCGGTGTCGGCTCCTATGTGGCGCTGGCCATCGACCAGCGTGATCTGGGCGCCATTGGCTGGGCGGTCGTGACCATGCTCGCGGTCATCCTGATCTATGACCAGCTGCTGTTCCGCCCGCTGGTGGCCTGGGCCGATAAATTCCGCGTCGAACTCAGTGTCGGCCAGATCGGGCCGGAATCCTGGCTGCTGCGCCTGTTTCGCCGCACGCGTCTGTTGAATACCGCCGCGGCACCCCTGGGCCGCGCGCTGCGCCGTATCTCGATCTGGCCGGGACCCCGATTTGCCGCCGGCCGGTCGGGTTCCTCCTCCTCGCCCCGCATGCGGGCGTTGGGTGAGGCCATCTGGTACGCCATCGTCGCGGCCATCACGGCGTTGATCGTCTGGCGGGCCGCCGTGACGGTCTCGGGCGAGCTTGGCTGGAGCGATCTCTGGACCGCGCTCTGGCTTGGCGCCATCACGCTGCTGCGGGTGGCGGTGCTGATCACCTTCGCCAGCCTGATCTGGGTTCCCGTGGGCGTCAGGATCGGCATGAAGCCGAATCTGGCCCAGACCGCGCAACCCATCGCCCAGTTTTTGGCGGCCTTTCCGGCGAACCTGCTGTTTCCGATCATGGTTTTCCTGATCGTGCGCTTCGGCCTGAACCAGGATGTGTGGCTGAGCCTGCTGATGATCCTGGGCGCCCAGTGGTACATCCTGTTCAACGTGGTGGCGGGCGCCAGCGCCTTTCCCAACGACCTGAAGGACGCGGCGTCGAACCTGCATATCAGCGGCTGGCAATGGTGGCGCCAGGTGGGGCTGCCGGGCGTCTTTCCCTATTACATCACCGGTGCCATCACGGCTTCGGGCGGCTGCTGGAACGCGGCCATCGTCGCCGAGGCGGTCAGCTGGGGCGATACCCATCTCGAGGCCCATGGCCTGGGCGCCTATATCGCCGCCGCCACCGTGCATGGCGATTTCCCGCGCATCGTGCTGGGAATCGCTGTCATGTCTCTCTATGTCATCTTGACCAACCGCCTGCTCTGGCGTCCGCTGTATCAGCTCGCCGTGCGGCGCTTCCGCTTCGATTGAGGGAGGGTTCGATTGAGCCAGGCTCCTGCCATTCTCGAAGTCCATAATGTCCGCCAGGGATTCGCGCGCCCGTCGGGCGGCGAGCGCGTCGTCATCGAAAACGTGAACATGCGTCTGGGCGAACA
>DASXQK010000340.1:0-11647 GCA_036493015.1 Dongiaceae bacterium
TGGATTCCCGAGGGCGCCGAGAAGAATCCGGTGCCCGCCCTTCTCGAATACATCCCCTATCGCCGGCGCGACGGCACCCGAGACGGCGACGACCAGACCCATCCCTGGCTCGCGGCCCATGGCTATGCCTGCATCCGTCTCGATATCCGCGGCACTGGCGATTCCGAAGGGGTCATCCGCGACGAGTACCTGAAACAGGAACAGGATGACGCGGTGGAAGCCATCGCCTGGCTCGCTTCCCAGCCCTGGTGCAGCGGCAAGGTGGGGATGATGGGAATTTCCTGGGGCGGGTTCAACTCGCTCCAGGTCGCGGCGCGACGGCCGCCTGCGCTGAAGGCTATCGTCACCCTCTGCTCCACCGACGATCGCTATGCCGACGACATGCATTACATGGGCGGCATCCACATGACCGGGAATCTGGAATGGGGCTCCAGCTTCTTTTCGATCATGGGCCGGGCGCCAGATCCGCTGATCGTGGGGAAGCGCTGGCGCAGCATGTGGCTCGAGCGGCTGGAGGCGATGACGCCGGTCTATGCCACCTGGCTTCGTCACCAGACCCGTGACGATTACTGGCGGCATGGATCGGTGGGCGAGGATATCGCTGACATCACCTGCCCGGTCTTCGCCGTGGGTGGCTGGGCCGATGGCTATACGAATACGGTGTTCCGGCTGTTGCGCGATCTGAAGACGCCGAAACTGGGTCTTGTCGGGCCCTGGGGTCACAAATATCCCCATAACGGCGTGCCGGGGCCGGCGATCGGTTTCCTGACCGAGACGCTGCGCTGGTGGGATCACTGGTTGAAGGGTGTCGAGACCGGGATCATGGGCGAGCCGATGTTGCGCGCCTACGTGCAGGATTCGGTACCGCCCGCCAGCCACTACGATTTCAGGCCCGGACGCTGGGTGGCGGAAGCCGTCTGGCCGCCAGCGGGGGCGCTCAGCCGCCGGCTCTATCTGAACAAGGACGGGCTTGGCGCTGCCGCGGGAAAGCCGACGGGTCTAACTATTTGCTCGCCCCAGACGACCGGGATGGCGGGCGGCGAATGGTGCCCATACGGTCTGGGCGGTCTGGGGCCGGAGCTGCCCACCGATCAGCGCGCCGATGACGCTTTCTCGCTGGTATTCGACGGCGAAGCATTGGGCGAGCCCCTGGAATTCCTCGGTGCACCGGCTATCGAGCTCGAGCTGGAATCGGATCAGCCGGTCGCCCAGATCGTCGCGCGGCTGAACGATGTCGCGCCCGATGGCCAGGTGACGCGCGTGACTTACGGCGTGCTCAATCTCACCCATCGCGAGGGCCACGGCGAACCGAAGCCCTTGGTCCCGGGACAGCGCACCAAGGTGCGCCTGCAGTTGAACGACGCCGGGCATCGGTTCGCCGCCGGCCATCAGCTTCGCCTGGCGCTCTCGACGGCCTATTGGCCGATCGTCTGGCCCGCGCCCAGGGCGGCAATACTGACGATCCATACCGGCGCATCATCGCTGCTGCTGCCGGTGCGCCAATCGCGGGCCGAAGATGCCAGGGTCAAATTCGCTGCCCCGGAAAAATCACCGGCGACGAAGCGCATCGTGCTGCGTCCGGGCAAGGTCTATCGCCGCATCAGCCAGGATGTGGAAAGCGGCCGCCAGCAGATCGAAGTGCTGCGCGACGACGGCCGCTCGCGCATCGAAGAGATCGGCGTCACCACCGATTTCCACAAAATTCTGCATTACGAGGCGGACCCGCAGTCAGCCGCCGCGGCGCGAGCCTCGGCCGATCACGATATCCGCCATAGCCATGATCAGGGGTGGGATACCCGTATCCGCACTCATTGCGCGGTCGCCTGTACGGAAGAGGATTTTATCGTCGAGGCCGATATCGAGGCTTTCGAGGGCGAGCGGCGGATCTTCTCGCGCAGCTGGACGGAGCGGATTCCGCGCCGTCTCGGCTGAAATTTTTGGATCTGACGCCGCCTAGCCGATCGCCTTCAACAATGTGGCATCCAGGCGCCGGGCAAAGGCGGCGACGTCGCTGACCGGCTCGCCCTGGACGATGCGAGCCTGGTCCAGCAACAGCCAGGCCGCTTCACTCACGTCGTCCGCATTGCCTTTGGCGGAAATGCGCCTGGCGAGCCCGCCGATCAGCGGATGGCGCGCATTGACCTCCAGCACCCGCTTCACTGTCTTGTCCATCTGGCCGTGCTGTTTCAGCAGCCGCTCGAGATGGATATCCACATCGCCCTCATCGGCGACCAGGCAGACGGCGCTGGTATCGAGGCGCGAGGAGGCGCGCACATCCTTGACCGCATCGCCCAGGGTCAGCTTCAGCAGCGCGATCAGCGCGTCGGTATTGGCGCCCTCCGCCGCGTCGGCTTCTTTTTTCTTTTCCTCCGACAGGGGCATCTTTTCGAGATCGTTGCCGCCGCGAGTCACCGACTTCAGCGGCTTTGAATCGAACGCACCCACGGCGGGGATCCAAAACTCATCCACCGGATCGGTCAGCAACAGCACCTCGATGCCCCGGGCGGCGAAGCCCTCGATCTGCGGGCTTCTGGCTGCGGCCTCGATGCTTTCGGCACTGATGTAATAGATCGCTTCCTGCCCCGGCTTCATCCGGCCGACATAGTCGGCGAAGCTCACCAGCTTGTCGCCGGAGGTTGAGCGGAATCGCGCCAGTTTCAACAGCGTCTCGCGCTGTTCGGCGTCTTCATAGAGGCCTTCCTTCAGCACGGCGCCGAAGTCCTTCCAGAAATCGGCATAGCTCTCGGGTTCCTTCTCCGCGAGCTTGGTGAGTTCGCCCAGGCTGCGTTTCACCAGCGCCGCGCGGATTTTCGCAAGCAGCGGATTATGCTGCAGCATCTCGCGGCTGATGTTGAGCGGCAGATCTTCGGAATCCACCACGCCCTGCAGGAAGCGCAGATAACCCGGCAGGATATCGGCGCAATCATCGGTGATGAAAACGCGCCGGACATAGAGCTTAAGGCGATGCTTGCGCTCCGGGTGGAACAGATCGATCGGCCGCGCACCGGGCACGAATAACAGGGCGGTGTAGTCGATCTTGCCTTCCGCGCGCCAATGGATGGTGAGTCGCGGGCTGTCAAAGCCATGACTGACGAAGCGGTAGAACTCGGCATATTGCTGCTGGGTGATCTCGCTCTTGGGCTTCATCCACAAGGCTGCCGCCTCGTTCAGTTTTTCTTCCTTATGGCCGGGCTGCTTCAGCAGGATCGGCAGCGCGATATGATCCGAATATCGGGCGACGACGGCCTTCAGGCGATCCTTGTCGAGGAATTCATCGGCATCGGCGCGCAGATGCAGGATGATGCGTGTGCCGCGCGAGACATCCTCTGCCGGCGCCACAGAGAAATCACCGGTGCCCTCCGAGGCCCAGCGCCAGCCTTCGGCCTCTCCGGCGTGCCGGCTGAACACCTCGATCCGTTCGGCCACCATGAAGGCGGCGTAAAAGCCGACGCCGAACTGGCCGATCAGGGAGAGATCCTTGGCTGAGTCGCCGGTCGCCTGCTTCAGGAAGGCGGATGTACCGGACCGCGCGATCGTGCCGAGATTGGCGATCAGATCCTCGCGGTTCATGCCGATGCCGTTATCGGCAATGGTGATGGTGCGGGCGGCGGCGTCGGGCTCGACGACGACGCGGTATTGCGGATCGTCGGCGGCAAGCTCCGGATGGGTCAGCGCCTGGTAGCGTAGCCGGTCGCAGGCATCGGACGCATTGGAGATCAGCTCGCGCAGGAAGACGGCGCGATCGCTGTAGAGCGAATGAGCCACGATATCGAGCAGCCGCCCGACCTCGGCCTGGAAGCCGTGTTTTTCCTCCGCCGCCTTGTTCATCGCCTCATCCCTTGAACGGTCGTGTCCAACGCTGGCCAAGGAGGCCCGCAAAAACCTCGCCGCATATAGGGGGATATGCCCGGGGCATCAAGAGGCGGCATCAAGAGGCGGCATCAAGGGGGCCATCAAGGGCCCCGCCAGGAAAACCGGCGAGCCGCGGGCGATATCTTGCAAAGCCCCCATTGCAAAGCTGAAAGCGCTCGACGATCTTAGTTTCATGATCGCCGCTCCCGGCCCCCGGCTGACGGCCGTGCTTGGCCCGACCAATACGGGCAAGACCTATCTCGCGGTCGAGCGGATGCTGGGCCATGCCAGCGGGACGATCGGCTTTCCCCTCCGCCTGCTGGCCCGCGAGAATTACGACCGCATCCGCCGGATCAAGGGCGACCGGGCCGTGGCGCTGGTCACCGGCGAGGAAAAGATCATCCCGGGCGGGGCCAGTTATTTCGTCTGCACCGTCGAATCCATGCCGCTGGACCGGCCCGTCGGCTTCCTCGCCATCGACGAGGTGCAGATGGCGGCCGACCCCGAGCGCGGCCATATTTTCACCGACCGCATCCTGCATGCCCGCGGCATGGACGAGACCATGCTGCTGGGGGCCGATACCATGCGGCCCCTGCTGCGCCGGCTGATCCCGCGCCTGGAGCTCGTCACCCGGCCACGATTTTCCACGCTGCATTACAACGGGCCACGCAAGCCCACCCGCCTGCCGCCGCGTAGCGCCGTCGTGGGATTCTCCGCTGCCGAGGTCTATCGCATCGCCGAGACCATGCGCCGCCAGCGCGGCGGCTGTGCCGTGGTGATGGGCGCGCTCAGCCCCCGCACGCGCAACGCCCAGGTCGAGATGTATCAATCGGGCGAGGTCGACTATCTGGTGGCAACCGATGCCATCGGCATGGGCCTCAACATGGATCTGGGCCACGTCGCCTTTGCGGGCCTTAGCAAATTCGATGGCCGCGCGCCCAGGCAGTTGAGTGCCGCGGAACTGGCCCAGATTGCCGGGCGTGCCGGCCGCCACATGGCCGATGGCAGTTTCGGCACGACGGCGGAAGTGGGAGCGCTGGCGCCGGAGATCGTGGAGGCCATCGAGAATCACCGCTTCGAAGCTATCTCCGCATTGCGCTGGCGCAACAGCGATCTCAATTTCCATTCCATCGATTCCCTGCGGGCGAGCCTCGATGCCCGCAGCCCCGACCGAACCCTCATTCGCGCGCGTGAGGCCGAGGACCAGCAAGCGCTGGCCGCCTTGGCCCAGGATGAGGATATCCACCGGCGCGTCGGCGGCCCCGCCACCGTGCGGCTGCTCTGGGAGGTCTGCCAGATCCCCGACTTCCGCAAAGTGATGAGCGATACCCATGCGCGCCTGCTGGGCCAGATATTCCGCCATCTGACCTCGCCTGCGGGAAAGCTGCCGACCGAATGGGTCGCGGGCCATGTCGCGCGCCTCGACAATGCCGAGGGCGATATCGACACCCTGATGGGCCGCATCGCCCATATTCGCACCTGGACCTATATCTCGCACCGCGCCGGCTGGCTCGCCGATCCGTCTGAGTGGCAGGAGCGTACCCGCGCCATCGAGGACAAGCTCTCCGACGCGCTGCATCGCTCGCTGACCCAGCGCTTCGTCGATCGCCGCCAGGCCCATCTGCTGCGCCGCATGAAGGATGGCGGGATGCTGGAAGGGGCGGTTACCCGCGCCGGCGAGGTCATCGTCGAGGGTCACACGGTCGGCCAGCTCGCGGGCTTTCGCTTTATTCCCGATGGTTCCGGCGGCATCGAGGATCAGCGTCCCTTGCTGACCGCCGCGCGCCGCGCGCTGACCCGCGAAATTCCGGCCCGCCTGGCGCGGCTGGAGGCCGCGGGTGACGAGGCCTTCGCGCTCTCGCCCGCCGGCGTGCTGAGTTGGGAGGGTGCGCCGGTCGCAAGGCTCGTGGCCGGCGAGGGCGTAACCAGCCCCCGCGTCGATCCGCTGCAAAGCGATTTGCTGGAAGGTGCCGAACGCGAAAGGCTGCGCCGGCGGTTGGCGCTTTGGGTCGAGCGCCATATTGCGCGGCGCATGAAACCGCTGAGCGAGGCCGCGGCGGACGCCAGCATCACCGGCGCTACGCGGGGCGTGCTGTTCCAGTTAATCGAGGCGCTGGGACTGTTGCCGCGCCAGGAATTGGCCGCCCAGCTTCCGCTCGCCGATCTCAAGACCCTGCGGCGCCTTGGTGTCCGGCTGGGACGTGAAACCGCGTGGTTTCCCGCTCTCGCTTCGGCCGCCGGTCTTGCCGCACTGCTGTGGTGCATCAAGGCCGGCCGCGCACCGGCGCCGCTGCCGCCGCGCCGTCCGGCCAGCCTGATGCGCGACCCTGCTCTGCCGGCGGAGTTCTATCAGGCGGTGGGCTATCGCCTGGCGGGCTCGCTTGCCGTGCGCGCCGATGCGCTGGAGCGGCTTTCCGATCTCGCCCATCGCTTGAGCGATCAGGGCCCTTTCCTTCCAACAGAAGCGCTACGTCAAACCATCCAATGCGATATGGCAGCATTGCCGGCGGTGATCGCAGCCCTTGGCTTCCGCTCGGTCGAAGAGGATGGCGAATTGCGCTTCAACGCCCGGCCGAGGAAGAAGCAGCGCCGGGCGAGGAATCGCCGCGGCGAAAAGCAGCCGCCGGCACAGCCCGGCGATTCGCCCTTTGCCGCGCTCGGCGATCTCAAATTCCGCCGATGAGCCTGGTTTGAGCGACGTCTCCGCGAGCGAATCCGGCCTGCGCCTGGATAAATGGCTCTGGCATGCCCGCTTCTGCCGCACCCGCGTCATGGCCGCCGAGCTGGCCGCCGCCGGCAAGGTGCGCATCGCCGGTGCCGTCATTTCCAAGGCGCATTACTCGGTGAAGCCGGGCGATGTGCTGACGTTTCCCCTGGGCCCTCATATTCGCACGGTCAAGGTGCTGGCGCTCGGTATCCGCCGCGGCCAGCCGGCAACCGCACGCCTGCTCTACGAGGATCTCGCTCCGCCGCCGCCCTATACGCGCGAGACCCATGAGGAGGTTCGCGGTGGCCCACGCCCCACCAAGGCGGACCGGCGCGCCATCGACCGGCTGAAGGGCGAGGAAGAGTCCTAAAAAGACCGCTTCAGCTCGGCCGGAAGATATAGCGCAGCAGCGGACCGCTCTGGCTTGCGGGTAGAGAGAGGATCGCATCCAGCATCCCGGTCACGGCACCGCAAAGATCGCCGTGATCGGTGTTCGGGGAATCGATGTTCTCCAGGGTGGAAACAAGGTTGGGATAGCGCTGCTTGAAGACACCCCACATCGCATCACGGGCGGATTTGATATCATTTTCTGCGGGTATCGGCGCCTTGCGCACCGCGCCATCGCTGATCAGCCGGGCCTGGATATCGGCGAAAGCAGCGAATTCCTCGCCGCTCAATATCTCGCTCGCCGCGTAATCGGCAGACGGATGGCCGGAATAGAAGACCAGATAGCACTCTTCCGGATTCTTGGAGCTGAGCTTCACCAGATAGGATTCGAAGGCGCGGCCGAACTCGGTCGCAAGATTGTCGCTCGCCAGGCCCCAATAGTCGGTCGCGAGCGGCGCTACTTCGCGGCTGGGCACCGGCAGTATATCGGCCTTGGCGGGAAGCTTGCCGATAGCCATGCGCACGGGATCGCCGATCGCCTTGAAGCGTGCGGGATCACTGGTCTGCAGCAGCTTGAACGGATTGGCATCCAGCACCTGTGTCGCCAGATTGGCCGGCACCTTCGCATCGTCAGGGGTGGCGAACTTGGTGCTGACATCGGTGATGACATGGGCCTGCTTCAGCTCATCAGCGCTGGGGACCCAGATATCGCTGCTGGGCGTGGAGAACACCTTGTCGACAAAGCTGCTGGAAATGCCCATGGCGTGCATGGCCTGGGCATCGGATTCCTCCACCATGTTGATCTCGGCGGGGCTTTGGCCGGGCGCGCTCTCGCGATGGAAGCCCAGTTTGGCGCCCGGCACCAGATAGCGCTCCATTCCGCCCAGGAACACGAAGGCGCAGGCCGAATAACAATGCGCGTCGACCACGGTGATAAGGCCGCGGTCATGCACCAGGTATTGCATCTGCCGGGCGTAATAGACATTCCCGCCATTGCTGATCAGGTGCAGCACCTTGACCGTGGGATTATCGTTCAGGGCACTGCGCAGCTTGCCGCTGGCGTTGAAGCCAATCTCGCCGGAATATTCCATCTCCGTCCCGCCGGGCAGCACCGTGATTTTGTAGCCCGAGGAATCGGCCCGTGCCGCCGGTACTGCGGCGAGCAGTGCCGCGAGAGCAAGCCAGAACACAACAGGCCGCAGGGAATTTTGCCGCATCATGCTGGGCTTCATACCCGATTCTTCTATTTGTCGGGGTGGATATTCAGATGGGTCGGCGCAACGCTGGCCTCGGATTCGGGCTCGTTATCCGCCGGGCCAAGCTGATGGGATTGCGAGGCGAGGATAAAACGCGCCACCACCCCCTGCTCATCCTCGGGAAGCCGGCCAATCTGCGCATACATATGCGCCTGCGCCTGACAGACAGTGTGATGGCTCATGCTGAGCGAACCGGCAGGAGACAAGGCAACCAGATCCTCCGGATGCTGACGGCGCAGTTCATTCCATATCTTGGCAATCGGCTCGGCCGCTTCACCCGCCGAAGGTACCGACAGATTATGCTGTGCCCCGCTCGTGGCCGCCCGCAATGTCGCATAGCCAAGCTGCTGCATCTCGTTCCGCGCAATTGCCGTTCTCGCGTCGAAGCCGGGTGAATTCCGCGAGGGATACAAAATCTTGTAGCAAAGTTCCGGATCCTCCGTCGCCAGACGCGACACGATCCGGGTGAACACCTGCAGATAGGCGATGGCCGGCCTGTCTTCGGCATGGGCCATGAACGACAAGACGAAGATCATGAAGAAGCTGTCGGAGGATAGATCGTCCACCGCCGAAGGGAATTTCAGATTCTGCAGGATCTTTGCGTGCAGCTCCTCATAGCGATCGGGGCTTCGCTGCTTGGCCGCAGCCAGGAACACCTCCACCGCATAGGCCTGATCACCGATCGAACCCCGGTAATTGCCCACGGCGATGACGTATTTGTTGCTGACCCCCGTTATTACATTCGCCGCGGACAGTTCCGTCGTCGTTGGAATCCAGATCGTGCTGCTCGGCGTCGAATAGGCCTTGTCGATGAACCATTGCGGCACGCCCTGGCCGCGCAGGTATTGTTTGTCGTTCTGATCGAGCGTGTCCATCTCAGCGCTGCTTATCCCCAGGGCCCAGGGCTGGTGAAAGCCGATCTCCGCACCGGGCGCGATCACGCGCTGCTGGCCGGCAAGGAACACGAGGGTGCAGGCCGAATCGCAAATCTTGTCGACGGTGGTGATCAGCTTCCGCTGGCGGACAAGTTCCAGCATCCGATGCGCTTCTTCGATTTCGCCACCAGGGCTGTTCAGATGAAGAACCTTGGCCGCGGGGTACTGGGCGAGCGTCTTGCGCAGTTCAGCCGCCGACCCGGATACGATCTCTCCCAGATACTCGATCTCGCTGCCCTGGCGAATGCCCCGAACGATATGATCGGGCGGCTGGCTGTCATCGGCGGCAGCAGGCGGTGCCGCACTGGCGCCAAGCGCAATCAGGCCCGCCATCAACGTGACCCAGCCGGAAAAGTGCGTAATTCGGGAAGCCGTAAGCATGCGCCTATTATACAGGGAGGTGACGGAAGACCCACAATCAGCGAGCAGACTAGCGCAGAAAGCGACCGGTGGTAATCGCGTCTAATCCGATTTCTTTTTCCCGGCTGAGCGGGAGGGAACGATATCGCTCGCCGGCTGGGTCTCCGGCGGCGGCGTCTCGCTGGCGTAATTGTAGCGCAGGAAGGCCGCGGCCTCGGCACGCGGCAGGGTCAGCGAGGAATCGAGGTAATCGGCGAGTGCCGTGCAGGCAGCCCCGGGCGCCAGCTTGTCGGCAGCCAGATCCTTCATCGGGTCGATCTGATCGGGATAGCGCGCGCGAAAGGCCAGATGCAGGGCGGCCACGGCGATGTCGACCAGGTTCTGGCTGGGGGCTGCGACCGGGTGAGCCGCCCCATCCTTGACCGCACGCGCCTTCACTTCGTTGAAATGCCCGTAATCCACGCTGCCGTCGGATTCCATATGCAGCGAGAATCCGCCGCCACCGTCGGAGATCAGACTGCAGCCCGCCGGAGTCTTCGCCACCACCTGGCGCATCAGCGAAATCTCGGCGGCGGCGAATTCGATCATCAACTCGTCGCTCGCCTTGACCAGGTAATCATCCACGATCCCGCCGGAAAGCTGGTCGTAGAGGGCGGAAAAGCGCCCATAGGATGACTGGCGCTCGATGGCGTCGAGGAGGGAAGCGCGAATGGTGGTAAAGCGCTTCGGATCGGCGGCGCGCAGCGCCGAGAACACATGGCTCTGCGCCAGCATGGCATCCACCTGTTCCTCCGCGGTCTTGCCCGGAAATCCCGCCACGGCGAAATCGATGCGCACGCCGGAAACGACATTCGCCGCGGTCAGTTCGCTTAGGGTGGGTGTCCATATCTGGCTGGCGGGCGTGGAAAAGGCGTGCTGCAGAAAGGATGGCGGCAAGCCGCGGCGCGCCATGAAATCCTCGTCGGTCTTTTCCCAGGCACGGAGTTCCTCGGCGCTCGCGCCGGGCGCGCTTTCATGGTGAAAGCCGATCTCCGCATCCGGTGTCATATAACGCTCATCGGCGCCCAGGAACACCAGCACGCAGGCGGAGTAGCAATAGGTATCGGTGATCGCGCGAAGGTGCGCTGCATTCACCATGACGGACATGCGTCGCGCCTCGCGCACGCTGCCGCCCTCGCTGTTCAAATGGATGATCGTGGCATGGGGGTTTGCTTTCAGCAGTGCCGCAAACTCATTGGCCACGCCGGCGACGATCTCGCCATAGAATTCCAGCTCGCTGCCCTGGTTCAGCACCCGGAAAAAATGGGCATGGTGAATGCGTGGCGGCGGCGCGGTGGTGTCGGCCAAGGCCCGGTGGCCAGACGTGCCCGCTATAAATGCCGCGAGTGCGAAAGACGGCAGCCGGCCATGCAGGAGAAAGCGCCGCATCGCCAGCTCAAAGCCGCCCGGCATCGATGATGCGTTTCAGGAACGTGCGGGTGCGCTCCTCACGCGGCGATCCGAAGATTTCGGCTGGCGGTCCCTCCTCATGCACGCGGCCGTCATAGAGGAAACAGATCTTGCTGGCGACCTCGCGGGCGAAGCCCATCTCATGGGTTGCCAGCAGCATGGTCATCCCATCGGATGCCAGATCGCGCACGATGGCCAGCACCTCGGCAACCAGCTCGGGATCGAGCGCCGAGGTGATCTCGTCCAGCAGCATGACCATCGGACCCATGGCCAGCGCCCGCACAATGGCGACGCGCTGCTGCTGGCCCCCCGAGAGACGATCGGGATAATCCATTGCCTTGTGCTCCAGCCCGATGCGCTTCAGCAGGGCCATGGCCTTCGCCTCGGCCTCGGCACGGGGCAGGCGCAGCACGCGGACCGGCGCCAGGATCACATTCTCCAGCACGCTCATATGAGGAAACAGGTTGAAGCTCTGGAAGACGATGCCGACATCGCGGCGTAGCGCATTCACATCCACGCCCGGCCCGGTCATGCGATCGCTATGGATGCGGATTTCCCCGGACTCGATTTCCTCCAGCCCGTTGATGCAGCGAAGCAGCGTGGATTTGCCGCAACCCGAAGGCCCGATCAGGCAGACGACCTGGTGTTCCTCGACCTCCAGACTCAGCCCCTTGAACACAACATGTTCGCCGAAGCTCTTG
>DASXQK010000341.1:0-16871 GCA_036493015.1 Dongiaceae bacterium
CGAGCCCCTTGGCGCGCTCGATCTCAAGCTCCGCGAGCAGATGCAGGTCGAGTTGAAAGCGATCCAGCGCCAGGTCGGCATCACCTTCATCTATGTAACCCACGATCAGGGCGAAGCCTTGTCCATGAGCGATCGCATCGCCGTGTTCAACAAGGGCCGCATCGAGCAGATCGCCAGCCCCGCCCAGGTCTGCGAGCATCCGGCCAGCGCCTTCGTCGCCGGCTTCGTCGGTGTCTCCAACATCCTGTCCGGCGCGGCAGCAGCCGCGATCGCCGGCGCGCCACCGGCGTTTTCGATCCGGCCGGAGAAGATCGCGATATCGCCGGCCGGCACACCGGCGCCCGCAGGAAGCTGTGCGGTGGACGGCACCATCACCAGCGTCCTCTATCTTGGCGCCAGCACGCGTTTCCATGTGGCGCTGCCGGCCGGGGGCGAGCTGACGGTGATCGAACAGAACCGGGAGGAGACCGCCTCCAGCGCGCTCGCCCGTCAGGGCCAGGCCGTGCGGCTGATCTGGCAGCGCAGTCACATCCAGGAAATGCGGCCGTGAGTGTGGCCGGTGCCGGGTCCTTCCGCGAAGGTCCGCTGACGCGCCTCTCCACCGCGCTCTATCTGCGGCCGCGCCTGATCTTGCTGCTGCTTCTGCTGCCGCCTCTGCTCTGGCTTGGCGTCATCTATATGGGTTCACTTCTGGCCCTGCTGGCGCAGAGCTTTTTTGCGGTCGACGATTTTTCCGGCCTCACCGTCTATCAGCCGACCCTCAAGACTTATGCCGAGCTGTTCACCCCGGCCAATGTCGCCATCATCCTGCGCACCATTGCCATGGCAGCGGCGGTCACCATCGGCTGCGCGGTCATCGCCTTTCCGCTCGCCTATTTCATGGCGCGGTTTGCCGGCGTTCGCGCCAAGGCGATCTTCTATCTCGCGGTCATGCTGCCGCTCTGGTCGAACTATCTGGTGCGGGTCTATAGCTGGAAACTGATCCTGGCCAAGGAAGGCGTCATCACCTGGCTGTTCGGCCTCGTCGGGCTGCAAGGTGTTCTCGATCATCTCCTCGATCTGCCGGTGATCGGCGGCCCTTCCCTCTCCGCCTCCTATATCGGGATGTGGATTGTCTTCATGTATATCTGGCTGCCCTTCATGGTGCTGCCCATCGAGGCGGCGCTGGAGCGCGTGCCGCGCAGCTTCATCGAGGCCTCGGCCGATCTCGGCGCCCGCCCGCGCGCAACCTTCCGCCATGTGATCCTGCCGCTGGCCGTGCCGGGGGTTGCCGCCGGCTCGATCTTCACCTTCTCGCTGACCCTGGGCGACTACATCATTCCCAATCTGATCGGCAACTCGCGACCCTTCGTGGGCATGGTCGTCTATGCTTATCAGGGCACAGCGGGAAACATTCCGCTCGCCGCCGCTTTCACCATGGTGCCGATCCTGGTCATGGCTTTCTACCTGGCGGCGGCAAAACGTCTGGGCGCCTTCGATGCCCTCTAGGGCCGCTGCATCAGGCCAGATCCGCAGCGGCACCGGCGCCGGCTGGGGCCTGAAGGCCGCTGCCACGGGCGGCCTGTTGTTCCTGAACCTGCCGCTGGCCTTCATCCTGCTCTATGCCTTCACCACCGATGACCGCAGCTTCGCCTTTCCGCCACCCGGATTGACGCTGCGCTGGTTCGCGCTGGCCTGGACACGGCCCGATATCTGGCAGGCGCTCGGCCTTTCGGTCGAGGTGGCGCTGCTCGGCATGACGATGGCGCTGCTGCTGGGCACGCTCGCGGCTCTGGCGATGTACCGCTTCAGCTTCTTCGGCAAGGAATCAGTAACCCTGATGATCCTGCTGCCGATCGCGCTTCCCGGCATCGTCACCGGCATCAGCCTGCGCTCGGCCTTCGCGCTCGCCGACATCCCGTTCAGCTATTGGACCATCGTGCTCGGCCACGCCACCTTCTGCATCGTCGTGGTCTATAACAATGTCATCGCGCGGCTCCGGCGAACCTCACCGGCGCTGGTCGAAGCCTCGATGGATCTCGGCGCCAACAGCTTTCAGACCTTCCGCCATGTGGTGCTGCCCAATATTGCAACTGCCCTTCTCGCCGGCGGCATGCTGGCCTTTGCGCTCAGCTTCGACGAGGTGATCGTGACGACCTTCACCGCCGGCCAGCAGGAAACGCTGCCGATCTGGATGCTGGGGCAATTGCTGCGGCCGCGCGACAGACCGCTCACCAATGTCGCCGCCGTCTTTGTGATTGCGGTAACATTCCTGCCTATTATCGGCGCCTATTATTTGACACGCGATACTCATGACGCAGCGGGCAGCGGAAAATAGGGGCAGTTGTTTTTTCAGATTCAGCGGCTCATATTATTCGGTAGACAATTCGTTGGTCCGGCAGCCGTACTCGTCTTTGCCGTCTTCAGGCGCTCTGACAAGCCCCCTCCCGAACCTCTGATTGTTCCCCTGCGTGCGGCCTTCGCACGGAGGGTTTTCCTGTTAACGACGAACGGAGACAACGATGCCGACCGGCACCGTAAAATGGTTCAACCCCACCAAAGGATTCGGCTTCGTGCAGCCGGATTCCGGCGGCAAAGACATCTTCGTCCATATCAGCGCAGTCCAGCGCGCGGGTTTGCAGACGTTGAAAGAGGGCCAAAAGGTCAACTACGAGATCCAGACGCAGAAAGACGGCCGCCAGTCGGCCGAGAACTTGGCCGTGGCCGGCTAAGCTTCCGAAGCGTCGCGATTTCCAGCGCCCGCGTCCCTTTGGATGCGGGCGTTTTGTTTGAGGAGCGCTAAAGCCGGTCGCGCAGCGCGTACCACAGCATGCCGAGCACCATGGCGGGATGGCGCAGCAGGGTTCCACCGGGGAAGGTGCAGTGGGGAATGCGGGCGAACAGATCGAAGCGCTCCGCCGTGCCGGCGATCGCCTCGGTCATGAGCTTGCCGGCAAGCGATGACAGCGCCACGCCCTGGCCCGAATAGCCTTGCGCAAAATAAATGTCGCCGGGCAGGCGCCCCAGATGCGGCAGGCGGTTCATGGTGATGGCGAGCCGCCCGCCCCAGCCATGATCGATGCGTTTATTCGCAAGCTGTGGAAACACGCGCAGCATGTAAGGCCTGACGAAGCCGGCGATGTCGGCAGGCTCGCGCGCCGAATAGGTCTCGCCGCCGCCGAACAGCAGGCGCCGGTCCGCCGACAGCCGGTAATAGTCGACGACAAATTTCGTATCGCAGACGGCGTAATCGTCGCGGATCAACATCCGCGCCTCGCTATCACCAAGCGATTCCGTTGCAATGATGTAGTTGGAGATCGGCATGATCTTGCCGGCGATACGCGGCTCCAACCCGCCGAGATAGGCATTGCAGGCGAGCAGGATGTGGCGCGCCATGACCCGGCCCCCGGCCGTTCGCACTTCGCCGGGCGCCAGTGACAGGGCCGCACTCTTCTCATGGATCGCGACGCCCGCGGCTTGCCCCGCCGCAGCAAGACCGAGGGCATAGTTCAGTGGATGCAGATGGGCTGCACCCGTATCGGCGATGGCGCCGAAATAGCGCCGGCTCGCCAGGCGCTGTTCCAGCTCCGTCCTGGATAAAAGCCGGGCTGCGCCATAGCCGAAGTCCTCGTGGAGTGTTTCGACCTCTTTTGCCATCCAGTCCGGATCGCTGCGCTTATAGGCGACGTAGAGGGATCCCGGCTTCAGATCGCAGGCAATGGCATGGCGCGCCACCCGCTCGCGTACCAGCGCCTTGGCTTCCTCCGCCAGCTGAAACAGCCGCTTTGCATCTTCACGCCCAAACATGGCGACCAGAGCGCTCGGGCCCTTGCGCAGGCCCGTATTGACCTGGCCGCCATTGCGCCCGGAGGCACCCCAGCCGACCTGCTCGGCCTCCAGCAGCACGGTCTTGTAGCCACGTTCGGCCAGATGGAGTGCCGCCGAAAGCCCGGTATAGCCGCCGCCGATCACACAGGCATCGGCGCTGATCTCGCCGGCCAAGGCTGGGCGCGCCGGCGCAGGATTGGCGGTCGCGGCGTAGTAAGAGCGGGAAAAGCTCGACATAGGGCGAAGCTAGCAATGGCGCAAACGCACCGCCAGTTCGATTCGGCTGGTCCACATGCAAATGCAGATTTGCGCTAACATGTTCTCGGGATTTGCTGGGCGTGTTGCCGCTGGGGCTGCAACAGGGAGCTGATTTGGCTGAGATCGACGACGCCATCGCCGCCTATGAGCGCGGCGATTACGCTGCGGCCCGCAAGGGCCTGGAACGCACCACAAGGGCAGGCGATGCTGTGGCGGCGCGCTATCTCGCCATCATGCATCGCGCGGGCCAAGGCGTGAAACAGAGCAACCGCCAGGCAGCGACATATTTTCGCCGCGCCGCCGATGCCGGCGATCTGCTGTCCCAGATCAATCTGGCCGAACTCTACGAATCAGGCCGCGGCATTCGCCGAAACTATCCGGCCGCCGCGGACTGGTACCGGCGCGCCGCCGATCAGGGCAGCGCCGTCGCCATGACCGGTCTTGCCGGCTTGCGCGAGAAAGGCCTCGACTCCACCGCCGATCTCGCCGAGGCCGCGGTCTGGTATCGGCGCGCCGCGGAACTCGGCGAGCGCACAGCGCAGGCAAGAGTGGCCGAGCTCTACGCCGAAGGCCGTGGGGTGGAGCGCAACCCGATCGAGGCCCTGATCTGGGCCGAGGAAGCGGCAGCGGACAATACCGATGCCCGGACACTCCGCGATCGCCTCACCGGCCAAATGCCAGCGGCGGCGCAAGCGGAAGCTTGGTTTCGCCTGGCCATGATGCAATCGGCCGGCGTGCCGGCGGGCCATGGCCAGGACACCATCCTGGCGAGTTTCCGCCGTGCCGCCGATGCGGGCAATGTGGAGGCCATGCGCCACCTGGCGCTCTGCTATCTCGACGGCAAGGAGGAGGTGGCCCGCGACTGGACGGCAGCGGCCGGATGGCTGCGCAAGGCAGCGGAAGCCGGCAGCATCAAGAGCGGACTTGGCTATGCCGCCATGCTCTTTGCCGGCGAAGGTGTGGCACGCGATCCCGCCGCCGCACTGCCCTGGGCAAAACGCGCAGCCGAAGCAGGGCTCGCCGATGCACCGGTCCTGCTTGGCGCCATCGAGCGGGCTCTGGCGGTATCGGCGGCCGATCCGCTGACGCCTTCACGGGCGCAAGCCCCTTCTGCCCTCACGCCCGTCCAGAATCCGACGTCCGCGCTGCCGCCAACGGATGGCGCGCCGAGTGATCCCCTGACGCCGGCGGATCTGTTCGAGGAATCCGCCAGAACTCCCGCCGCTGCCGTGGTCCAGGCGGACCCGAATGACGCCCCCGGTCAGACGGCTCTGGGGCTCGACTACTACTTCGGACGCAATGGCCGGCCGCGCGATCTGACGAACGCCGCCAAATGGCTGCTGCGTGCCGCCAATAACGGTTCGCTTGCCGCCCAGCACAACCTCTCGGTCATGTATGCCCATGGCCAGGGCCTGCGGGTCGATCCCGTCGAGGGCGCGCGCTGGTGCCGGATCGCCGCCGAACGTGGCGATCAGCGTTCCCAGTTCCGCATGAGCTATCTCTATTTCCACGGCCAGGGCGTAGGCCAGGATATCTTCGAGGCGCTGTATTGGGCGGAGCTTGCCGCCCGCCAGGGCCATCGCGGCGCGGTTTCGACCCGCGACGAGCTTGCGGCCCGCATGACGGTGCTGCAGATCGCCGATATCCGCCACCGGGCGGAGAATTTCCGCCGCAAGGTTTGAACGGCGAATTTCTTCTATCCGCCGGCTGCCCGCCACCGCAGACTGCGGCTTCCTTTTTGAGCGAGGCAACCATGGCCCAGATCTATTCCATCGACGGCGTCATTCCAGTCGTCCATCCGGAGGCCTTCGTTCACCCCACGGCCGTGCTGATCGGCGACGTCATCATCGGCCCGGGTTGCTATGTCGGGCCCTGCGCATCGCTGCGTGGCGATTTCGGCCGGTTGATCCTGGAACGTGGCTCCAACCTTCAAGATGGCTGCGTCATGCATGGTTTTCCCAGCATCGATACCGTGATCGAGGAAGACGGCCATATCGGCCATGGCGCCATCCTGCATGGCTGCCGGATCGGGCGCGACGCGCTGGTGGGCATGAATGCGACGGTCATGGACGGCGCCGTCATCGGCGAATCCGCCATGGTCGCGGCCATGGCCTTCGTGCGCGCCGGGTTCGAGGTGCCGCCACGAACCTTGGCCGCCGGCATTCCCGCCAGGATCCTGCGTCCATTGACAGATCGCGATCTTGCCTGGAAGCGCGAAGGCACGGCCGATTACCAGCGCCTGGTGCTGCGCAGCCAGCGCAGCCTCAAGGCGGTCGAGCCGCTCAGCGAGATTGAGGCCAATCGGCCACGGGTCGATGGCGGCAGCGGAATACCGCCCTATCTGCAAAAGACGAGTTAAGAGATTCCTCCTCTTTTGGGGCGTAGCCTCTCCGGCATGAGAGCACTAGGATCACAGGCTGGCCGGCAGGCTGCCGCCGGCTTTTTTTCCGTAAAACAAAAAGGGGCAAGCCATGCTGAAGGAGTTCAAGGAATTCATCTCCCGCGGCAGCGTCGTCGATCTTGCGGTCGGCGTGATCATCGGGGCCGCCTTCACGGCTATCGTCAATTCCCTGGTCAATGACATCATCATGCCGCCCATCGGCCTGTTGCTGGGCGGTATCGACTTTTCCAATTTCTTTGTCGTGCTGAAGGGCGAGCATCTGCCCACCCTGAAGGCGACGATGGATAGCGGAGCGGTCGCCATCGCCTATGGCCAGTTCCTGAATGCCGTCATCAAATTCCTGATCGTGGCCTTTGCGATCTTCATGCTGGTGAAGCAGGTGAATCGCTTCAACCGCAAGGAAGCGGCCGCAGCCCCGCCGCCGCCGTCGGCGGAAGTGCAGTTGCTGACCCAGATCCGCGACGCGCTGAAGAAATAACGCTTCTCCTGCCGTCATAGCCGCTCGCGCCGAACAAAATCGGCCGCGGGCGGCTCTTCATTCGGCCTCAATTGTGAAAGACGATGCGATGTGGACGGTCCTGCTGCTTATCGGCTCCAACGTTTTCATGACGACGGCCTGGTACGGCCATCTCAAATATCCGCATTCGCCTCTATGGCTTGCCATCCTGGCGAGCTGGGGCATCGCCTTCTTCGAATACTGCCTGCAGGTGCCGGCAAATCGCCTCGGCTATGGCGAATTCAACGGCGCGCAGCTGAAGACGATCCAGGAGATCATCACCCTGCTCGTTTTCGCCGGCTTCTCCGTCCTTTACCTTGGCGAGACCCTGCGCTGGAATCATGCCGCCGGCTTCGCCTGCCTGGTGGCGGCCGCCTTCTTCATGTTCAAGGCCTAACCCGGCGATGGAAGGTCTGTGGCGCCTCGGCCGCATCGCTGTTGTTGCCGGCGCCATCGCATGGCTTTGCCTCATCGCGCTCCTCTGGCTGTTCCAGCGTAACCTGCTGTATGCAGCACCCCGCAACCCGCCCGGCCCGCCGCCAATCGGCTACAGCACCGTTACTTTGACCACCGAAGACGGCCTGAAGCTTGCGGCCTGGTACATACCCGCAGCACCGGGACATCCGACGATCGTCTTCTATTCGGCCCAGGGGGCGAACCTGCCCGCCTCGGCGGACTGGACCCAGGGCTTTGCCGGCGCCGGCATGGGGTTGTTGCTGGTCTCCTATCGCGGCTTCGACGGCAATCCAGGTTCGCCCAGCGAGGATGGGCTTTATCGCGACGGCCGGGCGGCGCTTGCCTGGTTGGCCGCCCAGGGCATCGATAGTCCCGTTCTGATGGGGCTTTCGCTTGGCACCGGCACCGCAGCGCAAATGGCGCTGGAGGCCGCCACGCGGCCGGCCAATTTTCCCGCAGCTTCCCACCCGCTGGCCCTCGTGCTACTGGCGCCCTATCGATCGATCACCGAAGTGGCGGCGGCCCGATATCCCTTCGCGCCGGTGCGCCTGCTACTCAAGGACCGCTTCGATACCGAGAGCATCATTGGGCGCATCCGCTTGCCGCTGCTGATTGCCCATGGCGATGCCGACGAATTGATCCCTTATGCGCAGGGCCAGGCCGTGTTTGCCCGCGCACCGGAGCCCAAGCAATTCATCACCCTGCAGGGTGCCGGCCACAACTTCCCCTGCGATCTCATTCTGCCGCAGCTTGAACGTTTCCTGGGTGTGATTGACGGAGCGAAGATCGCGCCTTAGAAGTGCGCGCGCCGCTTCGGGAGCAGCAGCCATGGATTTCAGCCTCAGCGACGAACAGCGCATGCTGGTCGAGACGGTGCGTGCCTTCGTGGCGAAGGAACTGGCGCCCCATGAAACCGAGGTCGAAAAGACCAACCAGGTGACGCCGGCGCTGATTGCCGAAATCCATGCCAAGGCCAAGGCCGCCGGCCTCTACGCCGCCAACATGCCGGAGGATCTCGGCGGCGGCGGTCTCGATGCGGTGAGCCTGGCCCTGATGGAGCGCGAACTTGGGCGCACATCCTTTGCGCTCCAGTATGCCGTGGCACGCCCCTCCAACATCCTGCGCGCCTGCAAAGGCGAGCAGATCGAGCGCTATCTGCTGGCGGCGATCCGCGGCGAGCGGGTGGAATGCCTGGCGCTGACGGAGCCGGGCGCCGGTTCGGATCTGCGTTCGATGAAGACGCGGGCGGTGCGGGACGGCGATCATTTCGTCATCAACGGCACCAAGCATTTCATCAGCTATGCCGATGTCGCCGATTTCGCGATTCTCTTTGCCGCTTCTGGAGAAGAAGAAACAAAGCACGGTGCCAGGAAGAAGATCACCTCGTTCCTGGTGGACAAGGGCATTCCGGGATTCGAGGTGCGCATGGGGCCGCATAGCGTTTCCCATCGCGGCTTCCATCACTGCGAGCTGATCTTCACCGATTGCCGCATCCATGAGCGCCAGATCCTGGGCGAGGAGCATCGCGGCTTCGATGTCGCCAATGAATGGCTCGGCGCCACGCGATTGACGGTGGCTGTACAATGCGTCGGCCGCGCCCAGCGCGCGCTGGAA
Organism: Dongiaceae bacterium; assembly: GCA_036493015.1. Taxonomy (GTDB): domain Bacteria; phylum Pseudomonadota; class Alphaproteobacteria; order Dongiales; family Dongiaceae; genus DASXQK01. The sequence continues at coordinate 9,033 of DASXQK010000341.1, forward strand.
CTCGCCATCGAATGGGCCGCGACCCGCAAGCAGTTCGGCCAGACCATCGGCCGCTTTCAGGGCGTGAGTTTCAAGCTGGCCGATATGGCAACCGAGATTGCCGCCGCGGAACTGCTGGTCATGCAGGCGGCCTGGAAACTGGATCGGGGCAGCGCCGCCGACCAGGATTTCGCCATGGCCAAGCTCTACGCGACCGAAATGCTGGCCCGCGTGACCGACAGTGCCGTGCAGACCTTCGGTGGCATGGGGTTGATGGAGGAGATGCCGCTGGAGCGGCTCTGGCGCGATGCGCGGGTCGAGCGCATCTGGGACGGTACATCCGAAATCCAGCGCCATATCATCTCCCGCAGCCTCCTGCGTCCGCACGAGAGCTGAGCCTATGTTTACAGTTCCCAATGCGAGCGGTCGGGCGCCGGTGATCGAGACCGCGCGCCTGCGGCTGCGCGGCCATCGCCCGGCGGATTTCACCGATTGCCTGGCGCTGTGGAACGAGGCAATCGTCTATCGCCATATCACCGGCAAGCCCGGCAGCGAGGGCGAGGTCTGGGCGCGTATCCTGCGCTATATCGGCCATTGGAACGCGCTTGGCTTTGGCTATTGGGCGGTCGAGGACAAGGCGACGGGCCAGTTCGTCGGCGAGGTCGGCTTTGCCGATTACAAGCGCGAGATCGAGCCGCCGCTGACGGATATGCCGGAGTTGGGCTGGGTCATGACCCCCACGCGGCATGGCCAGGGCTATGGCACCGAGGCCGTGGGCGCGGCCGTTGCCTGGGGCGATGCGCATTTCGGCAGCCGGCGCATGTGTTGTATCGCAGCACCAGAGAACACGGCGTCGCTGCGCTTGGCGGCGAAGTTCGGTTTCAATGAGGTCGCACACACGACCTATCTCGGCGATCCGACGATCATGTTCATTCGCGAGGCGAACAGGAGATCGCCACCCCCCTGACGAGGGCGGGCCGGGGTGGGGTGGCCGCTACCGGCCCTTGAAGCTCGCCTTGCGCTTCTCGGCAAAGGCGTTCACGCCTTCCTTCGAATCCTCGGAATCCAGCGCGCGTTCATAGGCCGGCAATTCGCCGCGCCGCGTCAGCTCGAAGGCCTGGCGGATGCTCAGGCCCTCGAAGGCGCGCAGCGCCTCTTTCAAGGCCTGGACGGTGAGCGGCGCACCGGACGCGATCGCATCGGCCCATTCGCGCGCCGTTTCCATCAGCTTTTCTTTCGGCACGACGGCGTTGACCATGCCGTACTGCCTGGCTTCGGCGGCACTCATGCGCCGGCCGAGCAGCAGCATTTCCATGGCGATGTTGTAAGGCAGGCGGCGCGGCACCCGCTGGATGCCGCCCGAATCGGGAATGATGCCGATGGGCAGCTCCGGCAGCGCGAATTCGACATGTTCGGCGCATATCAACAAGTCGCAGGCGATCGCCAGCTCGAAGCCGCCACCCAGCGCCATACCGTTGATCGCGGCGATCACCGGCTTGTTGAGGTCCCACAATTCGGTCAGGCCGGCGAATTTGCCCGGGCCGTAATCGACATCCCACCAGCGCCCGACCTCGCCCAGCTCATGGGCTGCCTTCAAATCCCAGCCGGCGGAAAAGAGGCGGTCGCCCGCGCCGGTGACGATCCCGACGCGAAGCTCGGGATCGTCGCGGAGCAGGACAAAGGCCTCGCCCAGGGCATGGCTTGCCTTGAGGTCGATGGCATTGACTTTGGGCCGGTCGAGGGTGATCTCCAGCACATGGCCGCGGCGGACGGTTCTTACTTCCTGGTTGGCGCTTTTATTCATGGAAGATTCCTCAAATTGTGGCCGGCGTCACATGAGCGGCCTGCATCCACAATAGCCGACAACGCGCCATTCGCGCGAAGCGGAACCTCTCGCTTAGCCTGCCTTGTATTCTCGCCCAAGACCGAGAGCGCGCTTCCATCGCCGCCATCGCATGAGACCTCGCCGCGGCCGACGGAAGCCGTCGACGATGCCGAAATCGGCCCGGTCCAGGGCTTGCTGGGGCGACAACCATTCCATGGTGACGTCCTTGCGAAACGGCCAGGGGCCGGAAAATCGTCTTGCCGATCCGCCTTCCTTCAGGATCGCGTTCAAAAGCGCCATGAAACGCTCCCGATCCCGATTAAGCCGCTGCAGCGTCCGATTCCGGATATACGTGCGGGGAATTCTGCGCGCCTTCAACGCCTGAACGGCTTCGCCCACTGATCTCGGATCGGGCGGCACGCTCAGGCAATATTCCGCGTCGTGGTAGATATGTCGGCCCCCCCGGCTTGGCGTCGTCACAATAGGCAGGCCGGATAGAAGGTATTCCGTGCTGGCGAACATCGCTCCCTCCACCTCGGAAAGACAGAGCCCGACGCTCGCCCGGTTCAAATGCCGATTGACTGTGGGGGGAGGCAGGCGAGCGGGTTGCCGGTCTTTATCGAGCGTGTTGATGAAGACATGCCCGGGCATGGCGGCATGCTTGGCCATGATCTCCATTTCAGCGGCAGCAGCACTCTGCTCGAGGCCATCGCGATAGAACAGGAAGGCACAGCTGGGTATGCCGAGGGACAATTCATGGCGCTTCCACGGGATGAGCTGCGCATTGTAGATCGCATCGAATTCCGGCGGGACGTCATCGAGAGGCCGGAAGACATGTTCCGATACATGAATGGTCTTGTTGCAGAAAAACGCGGCTTCATGATGCTTTTGCAGGCCCTCGGCCTCATTCGGTGTGTTGCCCATGAATATCAGGCGGTGGAATGGATTGTCGCGGCGATGGGCGACCGCGAGTGCATGCGATCTCCGGGCAATGCCATCGCCCTCGATGGACCATGTGGGTGAAATCAAAAACCACGCCGGACGATTGCCCAAAGCCGCAGCCGCGATGCTGGCCAGGCCCAATGGAAACAGTGGCATGCTGCCGGAATAAGAGATAATCGGATCGCCGCTGAGCACCGCCGCAGGGACGGTGAGGGACGGATTCGAGAGCTGCGCTCCAATCGGGATGCCATCGCCGGAATCAGCGACTATCCGTGCCTCTTCATCGGGCAGCGGCGCGCGATAGCCCAATTCCTGCATCAGCATCGAAACTCACCGTCTGGCGCTGTGCGAGCACATCGGCCTGTCACGTCAGCTCGTGCCGATGGCGGCCGCTGGCATAGTCGAGGAATAGTATGCTTATATCAGCGGCGTATCGGGTGAAAGCGGCCTCGCCGATGAGTCGAGCCGGATGCGCGGATGAGGGCTTGCAGATGACGGCCATGAATACATCCAGCCAGTATGGTATCAACGGGCCGGATGTTGTCGCCGAGGATTTCGACGGACAGATCGTGATCCTGAATCTCGCCAACGGACATTATTTTGCCCTCAGCGGCATCGCCTCGCCGATCTGGTCGCGCCTCGTTGCGGGTCATAGCCCGAAATCGATCCTCGGCAGCATCGAAGCTGCCCGGCCGGATTTGTCGGTTGGCGCGCTCGCTTTCATAGGCCGGCTTGTCGAGTTGAACCTGGTGCGTCCCCACACCGGCGAGGCCGGCGGGGCGCTGGAACCGATCGAGTATGCCTGGCCCGGTGAGATTCCCGAGATCGAAGTATTCAACGACCTCGCGGAACTGATCTTTGCCGATCCGATCCACGATGTCGACGAGCGGGTCGGTTGGCCGACGCCACGCCAGGCGCGGTGAGGGACGAGAATCCGGCGGGGCGCCCGGCTCCGGCGGTTTCGGCGGCGAACCTCGAAGCCTATGCGCAAGCTCGGCTGCACGCCGCACAAGCCTTTCCAAAAGAACGCCTTCTGCACCGGACCTTGCGGCTGGCGAAAGTCGAGCTGACCGTCTGGTTCGCGAGCGAGCAGCTTGCCGACGCATGCGAAGCGAAACTGAAGCGCCATGAATTCCCGGATTCCCCGGCGAGCCATGTCGAGATCTACGCCATGGATGCGACGCTCGAGGGATGGGAACAACCGGCCATCTACGATGTGACTGACGGCTTCTCCTCGCGCGGGTTCGAGCGCATTTTGGCGGCCGGCAATTACCGCGGGTTCTATCACCACGATGCCCCCTCGTGGCAGTTTTACGACCGTGCCCGATCGATCGGTGTCCAGATACTGCCCACCCCCCTCGGCATTCCGCCCTGGGAGATGGGTTCGCCGCTTCGGCTCTTCCTGCACTGGGCTTATGCCGCGGCCGGCATGCGTCTCACCCATGCCGCCACGCTCGGATTGCGCGGACGCGGCGTCCTGATCGCCGGACCAAGCGGCTCGGGCAAGTCGGCCACGGCCATCGCGGGCCTGATGAATGGCCTGGACAGCGCCGGCGACGATTATGTGCTGCTCGAAGGCGGCGCACGCCCCATGGCGCATTCGGTCTTTCGCGTACTGAAACAGGATCGCCAAGGGCTGCGGCACGCCGGCGTCACGGAAAAAGCCATCGAATCCACCGGCCTTAACTGGCATGGCAAGGTGGAGTTTGATGCTGCCGATATTGCCGCCGGTGGGCTGGCTGACCGGATGGAGATTGTCGCCATACTGATCCCCGAGATCGGCGGCCTTCGGCAAACAAAATGGCAGGCGGCCACGGCACATGAGGCGGCGCTGGCGCTGACGCCGTCTGCAGTCTTTCAATTGCCGGGCGATGCGGCGGAAGGCTTCCGCTTTCTGGCGGCGATCGCGCGGCAGATTCCCTGCTATCGGGTAAGGCTGTCGCGGGAGCCGAGCGAAATCGCCGGCTCGATTGGATCGTTTCTCGCGCGGGAAAGCCGGGATGCCGGTTAGCGTCATCATGCCGGCCTTCAATGCCGAACGCTTCATCGAGGCGGCAATTGCCTCCGTCTTGCGCGAACGCGCGGCTGTCGCACTGGATATTATCGTGATCGACGACGGCTCGACCGACGGAACAAAGCCGATCCTCGAGGCGCTCGCCCGGGGGGTTGGCGAACTCCGCCTGCTGCAGAATCCGCGCAAGGGGATAGCAGCCGCCCGAAATACCGGCCTCGATCACCTGCCGCCCGGCTGCGAGTTCGTCACCTTCCTGGACGCCGACGATATCTCCTATCCCGGCCGTATCGCCCGGCAGCGCTCGCTGCTGGCGGACGATCCAACAATCGACGCGCTCTATGGCCTCATGGAGATGTTTACGCAGCAGGATGAGTTTGCCCTGGCGCCGGCTCCGGGTACCCGGACAAAACTGATCCGGGGCCCCTACCTGCAATCCTCGATGTATCGCCGGCCCGTCTTTGACAAGGTGGGCCGGTTCGACGAAAGCTTTCGCCAGGGCTGCGACAGCGATTTCGTGCTGCGCGTCATCGAACGGCAGTTGAGGCTGGTTCTCGATGACGGGATCGCGACCTATTACAGACGCCACGACGCCAACGTGACCTTGAATGTGGAAGAGGTGCAGCGCGAATTCATGCTGGCGAGCCTCAAATGGGCGGCGCGCAACCGGATCGCCAATCGGGGACCGATCCCGCGGATTTTCGCCGACATGTTCCTGAGCCGCGCCGACATCGAGAAAGATTTCGCCACGTGACTCTCGCCTATTCGGTCGTCATTCCCGCCTACAACGGCGCCGCCACGATAGGTCCGGCGATCGAATCGATCCTGGCCCAGACGATTCCCGCCCAAGAGATAATCGTGGTCGATGACGGGTCGAACGATAGGACGGCTGCCATTGCCGGCGGCCTGCCGGGGCCGATTATCATCATAAGCCAAAGCAATCGGGGGCCCGGTGCGGCGACGACGGCGGGCTTCGCCCGGGTCACGACGCCTTTCGTGGCAACGCTGGATGCCGACGATTTGTGGCTGCCGTACAAGATCGCCCGCCAGGCCGCCTGTTTTGCAGCCGATCCCGGACTTGCCGGCGTCTTCGCGCTCGCCCGTCTGTTTCTCGACGGCGAGCCCGCAACCGCCGAAGGGAACGGTATCGTGCGCCGCCTCTGGACGCGCACCACTCTGCTATTCCGGCACGAGGCCGCGCGTAAGGTTGGCGATTTCATCGACCAGCCGGGCAAGCTTGGCGAAGTGATCGACTGGCTGGCGCGCAGCCGCGATCTGGGCCAACGCCACGCCTTGGTGGAAGAAGTGCTGGCGTTGCGGCGGGTCCGGCCAGGCAGTCTTTCTTATGGCCGCGATGCCGAGCGCAGCCGGGGCTATCTCACCGCAATCCACGGGGCCCTCGAACGAAGGAAGCGCATGGCTGCGGAAGCGAAAGCGGAACCACGCCCCGATGATTGAGCATGGTCTCCGCCCGCGCTTTCAGCGGGCTTGGCCCCTCGAGGGCATGACGAGCCAGAAGTGACGAGCCAGAAGCAGCGCTATCGCCTGTCGTGGTCGCTCGCTTGCTGGGTCCGGCAGCTTCGCCGGGTGATTCCATGGAAAGTCCTGGACAGGGTGATCGACCGGCTTTCCTTCGCCCGGTCGGTCTACGGCCCCTATCTCTGGATCACGCCCGATGACCGGACCTTCGAACTATGCATCACCGGCTATGGCCGGTTCGTCTCCGATGCCATCGCTGCACAGGACCGTCCTTTTGTCTTTCTCGATATCGGGGCAAATCTCGGATTGTTCAGCCTGGTTGCTGCCCAGAACCCGCTTTGCCGGCGGGTGGTCGCGATCGAGCCCTTGCCGGCGATATTCCGCAATCTGGCGGCAAATATCCGGCGCAACGCAGCCAGGAACGTCGAACCCGTTCTAGGCGCCGTCGCCCCCTCCTCCGATCAATTCGTCCATTTGTCTTTCAATGAGCGGCATTCCGGCATGTCGAAGATCGTGGGCGAGCGGCCCGGCGCGGTATCGGCGCCGGTCCTGCCGGCCGGGAAACTGGATAGCCTGCTGCCGGATGTGAGCAAGCGCATTGTGGCCAAAATCGATGTCGAGGGATCCGAGCTCGACGTGCTGGCGACGCTGCGGCAGACCCGCTTCTACCCTGCCATCGAAGAAATCATCATCGAAGTATCGGAAGTGAATCTGGGAATCGGCGGACGGCGCCAGCTCATGGCCATGCTGACCGAGGATGGCTACGAAGAACTGTCCCGGGCGGGCGCCGATAATCACTACGATGCACGCTACCGACGGGTCCCGCCCGCCGGTTGGCCAGTCGAAAGTACCTACCGCGAGGGCGGTTCGTAATCCGGCTGGGCTTCCGGCGCGGCGGCGCGGAATTCCGGGCGCCTGGTGAGCGCCCTATCGATGGCGACCAGCTTCGGGATGGCCGAGAGATCGCAGTCATAGCGCCGCGCATTGGCCATCTGCGGCACGAGGCAGATATCGGCGAGGCCTGGCTGCTCGCCGAAGCAGAGGCCCTTGGCCGCCGCCTGATCGCCCACCATCGCCTCGAGCGCGGCAAGACCCAGCGAAATCCAGTGGCAGTACCAGGTTTCGATCGCCTTCTGGCCGGCATTGAAATCGGTGCGCAGGCGGTTCAGGACCCGGAGGTTGTTCAGCGGGTGAATGTCGCAGGCGATCGCCAGCGCGAAGGCACGCACCCGCGCGCGCTCAATGGGATCGCGCGGCAGCAAGGCTGGTTCGGCGTGTGTTTCTTCCAGATATTCGATGATCGCCAGCGACTGCGTCAGCACACCCGCTTCCGTTTCCAGCGTGGGCACCAGAGCCAGGGGATTGAGCTTGCGATAGATGGGCCCAAGCTGTTCACCGCCGCCGCGCAGCAGATGAACCGGGAGAATCTCGGCATCGAGTTTCTTGAGGGCGAGCGCGAGGCGAACCCGATAGGCGGCGGAGCTGCGGAAATAGCTGTAGAGCCGCATCAGGCGGCAGCTCCCTCGGCGGCGTCCTTCGTGGCGGCGCGCACGACGCGCTGGTCGATGGCGCCGAAGATATTGCCCCCCTTTTCATCCCGCAT
>DASXQK010000342.1:0-11175 GCA_036493015.1 Dongiaceae bacterium
TCCGCACGTTCGATTTCCTCAGCCCCTGGGAAGGCATGCTGCAATTACCGGGCGACGAGAAGGCGGGCAAAGCCTGATGGCCGAGACCCAGATCAAGCCGCTGACCATGAATTTCGGGCCGCAGCATCCCGCGGCCCACGGCGTGCTGCGCCTGGTCATGGAGATGGATGGCGAGGTCGTCGAGCGTCTCGACCCGCATATAGGATTGCTCCATCGCGGCACCGAGAAGCTGATCGAATACAAAACCTATATGCAGGCGATCCCCTATTTCGATCGCCTCGATTACGTGTCGCCGATGTGCCAGGAACACGCCTTCGTGCTCGCCGTGGAAAAGCTGCTGGGCCTCGAGGTGCCGCTGCGCGGCCAGTATATCCGCGTCATGTTCGACGAGATCACCCGCATCCTCAACCACCTGCTGAACGTGCCTGCCTATGCCTCGGATATCGGCGCGCTGACGCCGTTCCTGTGGTGCTTCGAGGAGCGCGAGCTGCTGATGGAGTTCTATGAGCGGGTCAGCGGCGCCCGCCTGCATGCAGCATATTACCGGCCAGGCGGCGTGCATCAGGATCTGCCCGCCGGCCTGCTCGACGATGTGCTGGCCTGGACCAACCGCTTTCCCAAGGTGCTGGACGATATCGAGCATCTGCTGACCGAGAACCGCATCTTCAAGCAGCGGCTGGTGGATATCGGCACGGTCTCAGCATCCGATGCCCTGGATTGGGGCTTTACCGGTCCGATGCTGCGCGCCTCGGGTCTTGCCTGGGATTTGCGCAAATCCCAGCCCTACATGGTCTATGCCAAGATGAATTTCGACATTCCAATCGGCAAGAATGGCGACTGCTACGATCGCTATCTCGTGCGCATGGAAGAGATGCGCCAGTCCTTGCGTATCATCCGACAATGCATCGCCGAGATGCCCGAGGGCCCGCATTGTTCCTCGGACCGCAAGATAACGCCGCCGCCGCGCGCCGAGATGAAGCGCTCCATGGAAGCGCTGATCCATCACTTCAAGCTCTATACCGAGGGCTTCCACGTACCGCCGGGCGAAACCTATACGGCGGTCGAAGCGCCCAAGGGCGAGTTCGGTGTCTATCTGGTCTCGGACGGCACCAACAAGCCCTATCGCTGCAAGATCCGCGCGCCGGGATTTGCCCATCTCCAGGCGATGGATTTCTGCAGCCGCGGCCACATGCTGGCTGATTCCGTCGCCATCCTTGGCTCCATGGATATCGTTTTCGGCGAGATCGACCGATGAGCGAGATTTTTGCCTTCACGCCCGAGAACAAGGCGGCGGCAGACAAGATCGTCGCCAAATACCCGCCGGGCCGCCAGGCGAGCGCGGTATTGCCGCTGCTCGATCTCGCCCAGCGCCAGGTCGGCGGCTGGCTGCCACGCGCGGCGATGGATTACGTGGCCGTGACCCTCGATATGGCGCCGATCCGCGTCTATGAAGTTGCGACCTTCTACACGATGTTCAACCTGAAGCCGGTAGGCAAATACCTGCTGCAGGTCTGCCGCACGACCCCCTGCTGGCTGCGCGGTTCCGACAAGCTGACGGAGACCTGCCAGCGCAAGCTCGGCATCGGCCTCAAGGAAACGACGGCCGACGGCAAGTTCACGCTGGTGGAGGTCGAGTGCCTGGGAACTTGCGTCAATGCGCCGGTCATCCAGATCAACGACGATTTCTACGAAGACCTCGATCCGCTGAAGCTGGAACGGTTGCTGGATTCGCTGGCGCGGGGCAAGTCGGTGACGCCGGGTTCGCAGACCGGCCGCCAGGGCTCCGCGCCCGAAGGCGGGCCGACCACGCTCAGCGATATGAAATAGGCGAACCCGTATGTTGCAGGACAATGATCGCATCTTCCGCAACCTTTACGGCACCAGGGATTGGCGCCTGGCCGGCGCGCGCCAGCGCGGGATCTGGGACAATACGAAGGCGCTGATCGAGCGCGGCCGTGACGTCATCGTCGACGAGATCAAGAAATCCGATCTGCGCGGGCGCGGCGGGGCGGGATTTCCGACGGGCCTCAAATGGTCCTTCATGCCCAAGCAGCCGGACCCGGCGCGGCCCTCTTATCTCGTCGTCAATGCGGATGAGTCGGAGCCCGGCACCTGCAAGGATCGCGAAATCCTGCGCTTCGATCCGCATATGCTGGTCGAGGGCTGCCTCGTCGCCGGCTTCGCCATGGGCTGCAAGGCGACATACATCTATATCCGCGGCGAGTTCTACAACGAGGCCGTAAATCTGCAGGCCGCGATCGACGAAGCCTATGAAGCCCGGCTGATTGGCCCCAATGCCTGCGGCTCGGGTTATGACCACGACGTCTATCTGCATCGCGGCGCCGGCGCCTATATTTGCGGGGAAGAGACTGCGCTGCTGGAAAGCCTGGAAGGCAAAAAGGGCCAGCCGCGCCTGAAGCCGCCTTTCCCGGCGGCGGTCGGCCTTTATGGCTGCCCGACCACGGTCAACAATGTCGAATCCATCGCCGTGGGGCCGACGATCCTGCGCCGGGGTGCCGCCTGGTTTGCCGCACTCGGCCGCCCGAAGAACACCGGCACCAAGATCTTCTGCATCTCCGGCCATGTGAACAAGCCGTGCAATGTGGAAGAGGAGATGGGCATCCCGCTGAAGGAGCTCGTCGAGCGGCATGCCGGTGGCGTGCGCGGCGGCTGGGACAACCTGCTGGCGGTCATTCCGGGTGGCGCTTCCGTGCCGCTGCTGCCGAAATCGATCTGCGACACGGTGCTGATGGATTTCGATTCATTGCGCGAGGTGAAGTCCGGCCTCGGTACCGCCGCCGTGATCGTCATGGACAAGACCACCGATCTGGTCGAGGCGATCAGCCGGCTCTCGCACTTCTACATGCATGAGAGTTGCGGCCAATGCACCCCCTGCCGCGAGGGCACGGGCTGGATGTATCGCGTCATGCAGCGCCTGGTGCGCGGCGAAGCGCGGGTCGAGGAAATCGACATCCTGGAACAGGTCACCCGCCAGATCGAAGGCCACACGATCTGCGCGCTCGGCGATGCCGCGGCCTGGCCGATCCAGGGGCTGATCCGACATTTCAGGCCCGAGATCGAGCGCCGCATCGCGGCGCATTCCGGCAGCATGGCGGCGGAGTAGGAGAGGGCCATGCCGAAACTCACCATCGACGGCAAGGCGATCGAAGTGCCGATGGGCACCACCGTGCTGCAGGCCTGCGAGCTCGCGGGCGCGGAGATTCCGCGCTTCTGCTACCACGAGCGGCTGTCGGTCGCCGGCAATTGCCGCATGTGCCTGGTGGAGCAGGAAAAGGCGCCGAAGCCGATCGCCTCCTGCGCCATGCCGGCCGCCGACAATATGGTGATCCTTACGGACTCGCCCATGGTGCGCAAGGCGCGCCACGGCGTGATGGAATTCCTGCTGGTCAACCATCCGCTCGATTGCCCGATCTGCGATCAGGGCGGCGAATGCGACCTCCAGGACCAGGCCATGGCTTATGGCTTCGGGCGCAGCCGCTATGACGAAGCCAAGCGCGCGGTGAAGGACAAGAATTTTGGGCCCCTGGTAAAGACGGTGATGACGCGCTGCATTCAATGCACGCGCTGTGTGCGTTTTGCGACTGAAGTCGCAGGTGTGGAAGAATTGGGAGCATTGGGACGCGGCGAGAATCTCGAGATCGGAACCTATGTCGAGAAGGCGCTGCGATCGGAGCTCTCGGCCAATATCATTGATCTCTGCCCGGTGGGCGCGCTGACGTCTAAGCCCTACGCCTTCATCGCCCGGCCCTGGGAGCTGACCAAGACCGAATCCGTCGATGTGATGGATGCCGTCGGCACCAATATTCGAATCGACTCCCGCGGGCGCGAAGTGCTGCGCGTCCTGCCGCGGCTGAACGAGGCGGTGAACGAGGAGTGGATTTCCGACAAGGCGCGTTTTGCCTGCGACGGGTTGATCCGCCAGCGTCTCGACAAGCCTTATATCCGGCGCGATGGCAAACTGAAGCCCGCTACATGGAACGAGGCCTTCGCGGCGATCGCTGAGCGCCTGAAGGGCGTCGAGGGCAGCAGGATCGCGGCGATTGCCGGCGACCAGGTTGATGCCGAATCCATGCTGGCGCTGAAGGAGCTTATGGCGAGCCTGGGCTCGGCCAATATCGATTGCCGCCAGGACGGTGCCGCGATCGATCCTGCCTGTGCCGCTGGCTATCTCTTCAACACCACCATCGCCGGCATCGACCAGTCCGATGTCTGTCTGATCATCGGCAGCAACCCGCGCTGGGAAGCGCCGATCATCAATGCGCGGATCCTCAAACGCTACAATCATGGGCGCTACAAGGTCGCGGTGATCGGCCCCAAGCTCGACCTGACCTATAAATACGATTATCTCGGCGCCGGGCCGGACACGCTGAAGGAATTGGCGGAGGGCCGCCATCCCTTTGCCGAGGTGCTGAAGAAGGCCGAGCGGCCGATGCTGATCCTGGGCCAGGGAGCGCTGGCGCGAAAAGACGGCAGCGCCGTGCTGGCGCTGGCGCGCAAGGTCGCGGAGAGCTGCGGCCTGATCAAGGATGGTTGGAACGGCTTCAACGTCCTGCACACCGCAGCAGCGCGGGTGGGCGGTCTTGAACTCGGATTCGTGCCGGGCGAGGGCGGACGCGATCTCGCCGGTATCGTCAACGGCGCGACAAAGAACGAGATCGAATTCGTCTATCTGCTGGGTGCCGATGAGATCGATACGGCCCATTTCGGCAAGGCCTTCATCGTTTACCAGGGCCATCACGGCGATCACGGAGCACATCGCGCCGATGTGGTCCTGCCCGGTGCCGCCTATACCGAGAAGGACGGCACCTACATGAACACGGAAGGCCGGCCGCAGCTTGGCCTGCTCGCCGTATTCCCGCCGGGCGAGGCCAAGGAAGACTGGACGATCCTGCGCGCTCTGTCGGCTGCCCTCGGCAAGCCTCTGCCTTACAACGATCTGCGCCAGCTGCGCCGGCATCTCTATCAGCTAGCGCCGCGCTTCCAGCGCCTCGAGACGGTGATGCCCGCGGCATGGGGCAATTTCGGCAAGGATGGGCCGGTGGATAGCGAGCCCTTCGTCTCGCCCATCGACAATTTCTATATGACGGACCCGATCAGCCGGTCTTCCGAGACCATGGCGAAGTGCGTCGAAACCTACCTGACGCCGGATACGGGAGCGACAGGCACGCATGGATGATCTGCTGCACGGCTATGTGATGCCGACGGCGATCATTGTCGCCGAGGTGCTGGCCATCATCGTGCCGCTGCTGGTCACGGTCGCCTATCTGACCTATGCCGAGCGCAAGGTTTTGGCTGCTATGCAGCTTCGCCGCGGCCCCAATGTGGTTGGGCCCTTTGGTCTGCTGCAGCCCTTTGCCGACGGGCTGAAGCTTCTGTTCAAGGAAACGGTGGTGCCAAGCGGAGCAAACCGGCTGCTTTTCGTCATGGCGCCGATGATCACCTTCACCCTCAGCCTCGTGGCCTGGGCGGTGATACCGTTCGAGCCGAAAGTGGTGGTTGCCAACATCAATGTCGGCATCCTCTACCTCTTCGCCATCTCCTCGCTCGGTGTCTATGGCATCGTCATCGCCGGCTGGGCGAGCAATTCGAAATATCCCTTCCTCGGCGCCATGCGCTCGGCGGCGCAAATGGTCTCCTACGAAGTCTCCATCGGCTTCGTCATGATCACCGTGCTGCTCTGCGTGGGATCGCTCAATCTCTCGGACATCGTGATGGCCCAGCGGCATATCTGGTTTGCCGTCCCCTTGCTGCCGATGTTCGTCGTCTTCTTCATCTCGGCGCTGGCGGAAACCAACCGCCCGCCTTTCGACCTGACGGAAGCGGAATCGGAACTCGTCGCGGGCTACTTCTCCGAATACTCGGCGATGGCCTTTGCCCTGTTCTTCCTGGGCGAATACGCGAACATGATCCTGATGAGCGCCACCACCTCGATCCTGTTCCTGGGCGGGTGGTTGCCGCCGGTGAATATGGTGCCGTTCACCTGGATTCCGGGATGGCTCTGGTTTTTCGCCAAGATCGCTTTTGTCCTGTTCCTCTTTCTCTGGGTGCGCGCGACATTCCCGCGCTTCCGCTATGACCAGCTGATGCGGCTGGGCTGGAAAGTCTTCCTGCCGCTGTCGTTGCTCTGGGTCGTGTTGACCGCCGGCGTACTGATGGCGTTCGGATGGCTGCCATGATCGTAAAGGCGATGCCCCTTGAGGTGACACAATGAGTGCAATCGCACGGGCCGGCAAAAGCCTGCTTCTGGCCGAGCTGCTCTCGGGCCTCGGCCTGACCTTCCGCTATCTCTTCCGTCCGCGGGTGACGATCAACTATCCCTATGAAAAGGGGCCGCTCAGCCCGCGCTTTCGCGGCGAGCATGCGCTGCGCCGCTATCCCAATGGCGAGGAGCGCTGCATTGCCTGCAAGCTGTGCGAGGCGGTCTGCCCGGCGCAGGCGATCACCATCGAGGCAGAGCCTCGCGCCGATGGCAGCCGGCGCGCCACGCGCTATGATATCGACATGACGAAATGCATCTATTGCGGGTTGTGCCAGGAGGCATGCCCAGTGGATGCCATCGTCGAGGGTCCGAATTACGAATTCGCCACCGAGACCCATGAGGAGCTGCTGTACAACAAGGACAAGCTGCTCTCGAACGGCGACCGTTGGGAATCCGAGATCGCCGCCAATATGGCGGCTGACGCGCCGTACCGGTGATGCGGCCATGATCATCCAGGCCCTCGCATTCTATTTGTTCGCCGGCATCGCCGTTGCCTCCGGCGTCATGGTGATCACGGCGCGCAATCCCGTGCATTCGGTGCTGTTCCTGATCCTGGCCTTTTTCAACGCCGCCGGACTGTTCGTCTTGATGGGTGCTGAGTTCCTGGCGATGATCCTGATCGTCGTCTATGTCGGCGCCGTGGCGGTGCTGTTCCTGTTCGTCGTCATGATGCTCGACATCAACTTCACCGAGCTGCGCAAGGGCGCTCTCACTTACCTGCCCATCGGCCTGCTCGTCGGGCTCATCCTGCTGGTGGAGTTGGTGCTGATCTTCGGCGCCTGGGTGATTTCGCCCGGCGCCTCATTGGCCGCCCTGGCACCGACCCCGAGTGCCGATCAGATCACCAATACCCATGCGATCGGTATGGTGATCTACACGAATTACGTGTATCTGTTCCAGATCGCCGGCCTGGTCCTGCTGGTCGCCATGATCGGTGCCATCGTGCTGACGCACCGCCAGCGCACCGGCGTACGCCGGCAATCTATCGGGAAGCAGACCGAGCGCCGGCGCGGCGATTCCCTCGAAGTCAAACAAGTGCCGAGCGGCAGCGGGGTGCGCTCATGACCATCGGCCTTGCCCATTACCTGACCGTGGCGGCGATCCTGTTCACGCTCGGCATCTTCGGCATCTTCCTGAACCGCAAGAACGTCATCGTCATCCTGATGTCGGTCGAGCTGATGCTGCTGGCGGTGAACATCAACCTCGTCGCCTTCTCGACCCAGCTGCACGATCTGGTAGGCCAGATCTTCGCCTTGTTCGTGCTGACCGTGGCGGCGGCGGAGGCCGCCATCGGCCTTGCCGTCCTCGTCGTTTACTTCCGCAATCGCGGCTCCATCGCCGTCGAAGACATCAACATGATGAAGGGTTGATCTGGCCGATGGATGTCGCAATCGTCTTCCTGCCGCTGATCGCGTCCGCCATTTCGGGCCTGTTCTGCCGCTACATCGGCAACAAGGGCGCGCAAGGGCTGACCTGCCTCGCCATGCTGGCCTCCATGGTCATGGCAGGCGCCGTCTTCGTCGACGTGGCCCTGCATGGCCACACCCGCACCACCGAGCTGATGACCTGGTTCCGGACCGGCACGTTCGAGGCCCATTGGGCGTTGCGCGTCGACCAGCTGACGGCCGTGATGCTGGTGGTCGTGACCGGCGTCTCGGCCATGGTCCATGTCTATTCCATCGGCTACATGCATGGCGACCCGTCGGTCCCCCGATTCATGAGCTATCTCAGCCTGTTCACCTTCTGCATGCTGATGCTCATCACCGCCGACAATTTCATGCAGCTCTTCTTCGGCTGGGAAGGGGTGGGGCTCTGCTCCTATCTCTTGATCGGCTTCTGGTACGACCGGCCCGCGGCCAATGCCGCGGCGATCAAGGCCTTCATCGTCAACCGCATCGGCGATTTCGGCTTCGCGCTCGGCATCATGGGCGTCTATTTCGTCTTCAAGAATGTCGGCTTCGATGCCGTGTTCAAGGCCGCTCCCGGCATGCAGGCGACCAGCATCGATTTCCTCGGCATGCATCTGCCGACCATGGATACGCTCTGCCTGCTGCTCTTCATCGGCGCCATGGGCAAGTCGGCGCAGATCCTGCTGCATACCTGGCTGCCCGATGCCATGGAGGGCCCGACCCCGGTTTCGGCCCTGATCCATGCCGCCACCATGGTGACCGCCGGCGTGTTCATGGTCTGCCGTCTCTCGCCCATGTTCGAATACGCGCCGATGGCGCTCGCCGTGGTCACGGTGGTGGGCGCCATCACGGCTTTCTTTGCGGCCACCGTCGGCCTGGTGCAGAACGACATCAAGCGTGTCATCGCCTATTCCACATGCAGCCAGCTGGGCTACATGTTCTTTGCCGCCGGCGTCTCCGCCTATGGCGGCTCCATGTTCCATCTGTTCACCCATGCCTTCTTCAAGGCGCTGCTGTTCCTGGGCGCCGGCTCGGTGATCCACGCCATGTCGGGTGAACAGGATATGCGCAAGATGGGCGGCATCTGGCGCCTGATCCCCGTGACCTACGCGCTCATGTGGATCGGCAGCCTTGCCCTTGCCGGCATCGGCATTCCCGGCCTGTTCGGCTTCGCCGGCTTCTATTCCAAGGACATTATCCTGGAAGCGGCTTGGGCCGCCCATGGCGGCGGCGGCAAATTCGCCTTCTGGATGGGCGAGGCGGCGGCGGCCATGACCGCCTTTTATTCCTGGCGGCTGTTGTTCATGACCTTCCACGGCAAGCCGCGCGCCGATGACGAGACGATGCATCACGTCCATGAATCGCCGATGACCATGCTGGTGCCGCTGCTGCCGCTGGCCGTCGGCGCGCTCGCCGCGGGCTATGTCTTCTATTCGCGCTTCGTCGGCGCCCAGATGGACGCCTTCTGGGGCCAGTCGCTGTTCGTACTGCCGGCGGACGATACGATCGAGGCCGCCCATCACGTGCCGGAATGGGTGGGCATCTCGCCGCTGATCTTCGCCGCCGCCGGGATCGTGCTGGCCTACATCATGTATATCGCCGTGCCCAGCCTGCCGGCGCGGCTCGCCAATGCCACGCGGCCGATCTACCTCTTCCTGCTCAACAAGTGGTATTTCGACGAGCTCTACGATTTCCTGTTCGTGCGGCCGGCCAAGCGCCTGGGGCGCGGCCTGTGGAAGATCGGCGACGGCGCCATCATCGACGGGCTCGGCCCCGACGGCATCGCTTCATTGACCCGCAGCCTGGCGCGGCGCGCCGGCCAGCTGCAGTCCGGCTATGTCTATCACTATGCCTTCGCCATGCTGATCGGCGTCGTGCTGCTGATCAGCTGGTACCTCTATTGGCAGGCGCGGTGAGCGGATCATGAGCGATTGGCCGATCCTCTCCATCGTCACCTTCCTGCCGCTCGCAGGCTCGGTATTGATCCTGCTGCTGCGCGGCGAGGCCGAGGCGGTGGCGCGCAACGCCCGCTACCTGGCGCTCTGGACCTCGCTGCTGACCTTCCTGCTTTCGCTGGTGCTGTGGTTCAACTTCGACCGGGGCAGCGCCGAGTTCCAGTTCGTCGAACAGGCGAAATGGATCCCCGCCTTCGGCATCAACTACCATATGGGCGTCGACGGCATCTCCATGCTGTTCGTGCTGCTCGCGACATTGCTGACGCCGATCTGCGTGGTGGCCAGCTGGCAGGCGATCCGCACCCGCGTGAAGGAGTACATGATCGCCTTCCTGGTGCTGGAGACCTTCATGGTCGGCACCTTCTGCGCGCTGGATTTCGTGCTGTTCTACATGTTCTTCGAAGGCGTGCTGATCCCGATGTTCCTGATCATCGGCATCTGGGGCGGGCCGCGGCGCGTCTATTCCGCCTTCAAGTTCTTCCTCTATACGCTGCTGGGCTCGGTGCTGATGCTGCTGGCGATCATCGCCATGTATTTCATCGGCGGCAGCACGGACATTCCCACCCTGATGCACTTCCAGTTCGCGCCAGACGTACAGCGCTGGCTGTGGCTGGCGCTCTTTGCCTCCTTCGCGGTCAAGATGCCGATGTGGCCGGTGCATACCTGGCTGCCGGACGCCCATGTCGAGGCGCCGACGGCGGGCTCGGTCATCCTGGCCGGCGTTCTGCTGAAGATGGGCGCCTACGGCTTCCTGCGCTTCTCGCTGCCCATGCTGCCGCTGGCCTCGAACTATTTTGCACCGCTGGTCTATGCCCTCTCGGTCGTGGCGGTCATCTACACCTCGCTGGTGGCGCTGGCCCAGACCGACATGAAGAAGCTGATCGCCTATTCCTCGGTCGCCCATATGGGGTTCGTCACCGTCGGCATCTTCACCGTGACGGTCGCCGGGCTGCAGGGCGCGCTCTTCCAGATGCTGAGCCATGGCATCGTCTCCGGCGCGCTCTTCCTCATCGTGGGCGTGGTCTATGACCGGCTGCACAGCCGCGATATCGACCGCTATGGCGGGCTCGTCCATCGCATGCCGGTCTATGCCGCGATCTTCATGCTGTTCATGCTGGCCTCGGTCGGCCTGCCGGCCACCAGTGGTTTCGTCGGCGAATTCCTGGTGATGGTCGGCGCCTTCCAGGCGAATACCTGGGTTGCGACCCTCATCTGCACCGGCATCATCCTGGGTGCGGCCTATATGCTCTGGCTCTATCGCCGGGTCATCTTCGGCAAGCTGGAGAAGGCCGATCTGATGAACATGCTGGATTTGAGCCCGCGCGAGATCGCTACATTTGCCCCGCTGATCCTGATCGTCATGTGGATGGGGATTTATCCCACATCCTTCACCGACATCATGGCGCCGGCGGTGGATCGCCTGATCGGCGGCTTCCATACGGCCATGGCCAACGAAGCCGCGCGCCACGCGCTCGCGAGCCTCTCGGTGGCGCCATGAACTGGACGGCGGCCCTTCCCGAACTGGTGCTCG
>DASXQK010000343.1:0-3779 GCA_036493015.1 Dongiaceae bacterium
TCTGTAAAGGAATTTATTCCTCTACTGGCTCACCCACAGAATGCGCGCGATCCATCGCACCTCATCCATCTCCAGTACGCGGGTCGGGTGGCGCGGATTGAGGGAGCCGAGCTCGATCTTCTGCGCCGACTGGCGCAGCAGTTGCTTGGCCATCACCTCGCCCTTGCGGGTGCGAACGACGACGCGGTCGCCGCGGCGAACCTGGGCTGCGGGCGAGACGACGATGCGATCGCCGTCGCGATAGGTGGGCGCCATGCTGTCGCCGCTGATCACGAGCGCATAGGCAGCGGGATCGCGCAGATCGGGAAAATCCACCTCGTCCCAGCCGCGCCCCACGGGATAGCCGGCATCGTCGAAATAGCCCGCAGCACCCGCCTGGGCATAGCCGATGACCGGCAGGCGGCGGGTGGCGGGCCGCGCGCTCAGCAAAGCCACGAAATCGGTCATCGAATCGCCGGTTGCCGTCAGCACCTTGGCGAGGCTCTCGGTGGTGGGCCAGCGGGCCTTGCCGTCGCGCGTCACACGCTTGCTTTTGTTGAACGAGGTGGCGTCGAGCTTGGCCCGCCGGGCAAGGCCCGAGGGCGTCAGGCCATGCTTAGCCGCCAGCCGGTCGATCGCGCGCCAGATGTCGGCGTGTTTCAGCATTGGGGGGCATGTTTCAGCATGGGGCGGATGTTCGGCCGCGCCTCGGCGCTTGTCATCTGGAAAAGCGGAGTCCCAGTTGCTAGGGTCGCGCCGCCATGCGCGCCCTTATCGACTCTGCCACGCGGCTGCTGCGCCTTTTGCCGCCGGAAACCGCGCATCGCCTGTCGCTGCGGCTGCTGACGATTGCGCCGAGCGCCCTTGTCGGCACGAGCGGCACTGACGATCCGATCCTTGCGAGCCGTGCATTCGGTCTCGATTTTCCGAACCCCGTCGGGCTTGCGGCCGGTTACGACAAGAATGCCGAGGTCTTCGGCCCCGCCTTACGGCTGGGATTCGGCTTTGTCGAGATCGGCAGCGTCACGCCGCGCCCGCAGACGGGTAATCCGAAGCCGCGCCTGTTTCGCCTGACGCAGGATCGCGCCGTCATCAACCGCATGGGCTTTAATAATGATGGGCTCGACGCGGTAGCGGCGCGGCTGGCGCGGCGCAAGGCGGGAGGTATCGTCGGGGCCAATCTCGGCAAGAACAAGGATAGCGCCGATGCAGCTGCGGATTATACCGCCGGCGTTCGCGCGCTAGGCCCCGATGCCGATTACCTGGTGATCAATGTCTCCTCGCCCAACACGCCGGGCTTGCGCGCGCTCCAGGGCCGCGAGCCGCTGGCAGCGCTGATCGACGCGGTGCGTGCGGCGCGGGGCGCTGCTCGTCCACCGCTGCTGCTGAAGATCGCGCCCGATCTGACCGAGGCGGACAAGCAGGACATCGCCGATGTGGCTCTCGCCGGCGGCCTCGACGGTCTGATTGTCAGCAACACCACCATCGCGCGGCCCGCGGACCTGCACGGTGCGGCGAAAGCAGAGACCGGCGGCCTCAGCGGCCGGCCGCTCTCAGCACCCTCGACGGCGGTGCTCGCGGATATGTACCGGCTGACCGGCGGCAAGCTGCCGCTGATCGGGGTCGGCGGGATTGCAAGCGCGGCGGATGCCTATGCCAAGATCCGGGCCGGCGCCTCGCTGCTGCAGATCTATACCGCGCTGGTGTATGAAGGCCCGGGCCTCGTGAACCGGATCAAGCAGGGGCTTGCGGCAAAGCTGCGCGCCGATGGCTTCACCAGCATCGCCCAGGCGGTGGGCGCCGGTCATCGAGGCAAGGCATGAGCATTCCGCTTCTCGCCGGCATCGCCCCGCTGGCCGATCGCTATGACGGCTATATCCTCGATCTCTGGGGCGTACTGCATGATGGCGCCCATCCACTGCCGGGCGCCGTCGATGCCCTCCACCGGCTGCGCGAACGTGGCAAGCATATCGTCATCCTCTCCAACGCCCCACGCCGCGCCGCCGCCGTCATCAAGCGCATCGAGGAGATCGGCATATCCCGCAATCTCTATGACGAACTGCTGTCCTCGGGTGAGGCGACATGGCGCTGGCTGAAGGAGGGCAGCATCAGTGGCCGCCGGCTGTTCCCCATCATGGCCGAGCGCGATGCCAGCATGCTGGAGGGTCTCGACCTCGAGGTGACGCAAACTGTCGCCACCGCGGATTTTATCCTCAATACCGGGGTGGAAAGCGCCAATGACCGGGTTGAGGATTTCGAGGATGCGCTGCGCGAGGCGGCCGTGCGAAAGCTGCCCATGGTCTGCGCCAACCCCGATCTCGTCGTCATGCATCGTGGCAAGATGGAGATCTGCGCCGGGTCCATCGCTCAGTATTACGAGGAGCTGGGCGGCCAAGTGCATTACTTCGGCAAGCCCCATGCGCCGATCTATCGCGACTGCTTCGCCCTGCTGAAGGTCACCGACCGCGGTCGCATCCTGGCGGTGGGGGATTCGCTGCGCACCGATATCGCCGGGGCCAATGCCGCCGGCATCGACGGGCTGTGGGTTTTGGGCGGAATCCATCAGGAAGAAGTGACCGATGGCGATCTCAATCGCGTGATCGAGCGCCAGGGTGTGATCCCGGTAGCCGCGGTGCCCGTATTTCGTTGGTAGCAACCCGTGTATTACGATGCCACGGGGGCAAGGGAACACCATGGGCAAGCCGTTAACCCGAAACTGGGTCTGGCATGTGGACCAGACGGCCGCCGAGATATGGCCGCTGCTGGCCGACACGGCACGCATCAATGAAGCCCGCAAGCTGCCGCGCCAGCAGATCGAGGAAACGCCGCAGCCTGACGGCTCTGTGCGCTATGTCGCGCGGGCCAGGATGGGCCCCATCAAGCTGGAGTGGCGCGAGAAGCCGGTGAACTGGGTATCCGAACAATGGTTCGAGCATTGCCGCTATTTCACCCGGGGCCCGTTGAGCCTGCTTTGCGCCTCGATGACGCTGACGTCGGAAGGCAAAGGCTGCCGCATCGACTACAAGGTCGAGGCGGCCGCGGCGAACTGGTTCGGCCGGTTGCTGCTGGCGACGGGATTCTTCAGCGCGGCCGAGCGCGACACCGCCAAGACGATCAAAGAAGCCGCAGCATTCGCCGCCGGGACAGGCGAGGTACTCTTCGAGTATGAACCGCCGAAGACATCACCGGAGATAGAGGCCCGGACCGAACGGATGGTCGCGGCAATCGAGGCCACGCCCAACGGCCACGGTCTTGCCCGGCGCATCGCCGATCTGGTGCTCAACGGGCAGGAAGTCGATCTCTGGCATGTCCGGCCGCTGGCGCTGGCCCGCCAGTGGAAGAGCGAGCCGTTGCCGGTGATCGAGGCCTGCCTGCAGTCGGTCAAGACAGGTTTGCTGGAGCTGCGCTGGGACGTGCTCTGTCCACGCTGCCGCGTAGCCAAGGCCTGGGTCGGAACCCTGGACCGCCTGCCCGAGATGGCCCACTGCCCGAGCTGCAACATCGACTACGATTCCGATTTCTCGAAGAACGTCGAGGCGGGTTTTCGCCCGGCCGCAGGCCTGCGCAAGTTGGAGAGCGGCGAATATTGCCTGTTCGGCCCGATGTCGACGCCGCATATCAAGGCGCAGATCTTTGTCGAAGCGGGCAAGGCGCGAATGATCGCGGCGACCCTGCCGGCCGGCCCCTATCGCCTGCGTACACTGGAGGCCGGGCCGGAATGCGATATCGAGTGTGCGGGTAGCGGTTTTCCCGAGGTCATCGTAGGCGATGAGAGCGTAACGGCGGGTCCGGCAGCCGAA
>DASXQK010000344.1:0-8683 GCA_036493015.1 Dongiaceae bacterium
GGAACTGCCGCCATATCCGGCTGGTTAGACGCAAGACCAGACGGAGGATGTGATGCCCATCAAGCCAAAGCGAATCAAAAAGACAAACGACGCGCGCGGCGCGAAGACAGCAACATCTCACCGCTCGCTGCAGAAACAGGTGGCCCGATCCGATCGCGCGAAGCCAAAGCGCGAGCCCGATCATGCCATGCAGGCCGGGGCCCGGCGTTATCCGGAACCGCCCTTTCCCCGCCAGCATCAGGCGAAGCCCGGCGAAGAATCGCGGCTCTCGCCAGCACCCCTGTACCAGGCGCCGTTTTACCAGGGCTCGGGCAAGCTGCGCGACAAGATCGCGATCATCACCGGAGCGGATTCAGGAATCGGCCGCTCGGTCGCGGTTCTGTTTGCCCGCGAGGGCGCCGATGTGGCCGCCCTCTATCTCAACGAGCATGCGGACGCCGCGGTCACCAAACAGGCGATCGAGGCGGAAGGCCGGCGCTGCCTGCTGATGGCAGGCGATGTGACGAGGCGGGCCTTTTGCGCGCGCGCCATCCGGCGCACGCTCAAGGCATTCGGCCGCATCGATATCCTGGTGAACAACGCTGCGTTCCAGCTGCATGTCGCGCGCTTCGAAGACCTGAGCGAGGCGCATTTCGACCGCACGATGAAGACCAACCTCTACGGCTATTTTCACATGTCCCAGGAAGCCGTGCCGCATATGGCGCCGGGCAGCGCGATCGTGAACACGGGCTCGGTCACCGGCATCCAGGGCAATAAAAGCCTGCTGGACTATTCCACCACCAAGGGCGGCATCCATGCCTTCACGCGTTCGCTGGCAACCCATCTGATCCCCCAGGGTATCCGCGTCAATGCAGTGGCACCGGGGCCGGTCTGGACGCCGCTCAATCCTGCCGACAAGGAAGCCGGCGAGGTGAGTGAATTCGGCGCCAAGACGCCGATGAAGCGCCCGGCCCAGCCGGAAGAGATCGCGCCGGCCTATGTGTTCCTGGCCTCGCCGCAATGCGCCAGCTACATCACCGGCGAGATCCTGCCGATCATCGGGGGCTATGGCGGCGGCTGAGCGGCGGGCCTAAGCGCCCGTCTGGTTGTGCGTGGCCCAGCTCACGCGCCTGACGCCGGCTTGGTGCGCCAGCTCGCCGACAAATGCTGGCTCCTGCGGCTCGAGCCTGGCCGAGCGCCAGCGCACCTCATAGACATGGGATACGCTGCCCTCTTCGCCGCCATAGGTGGCTGAGCGGCGAACCGCGCGATAGCCGCCCGCGGCAAGCGTCGCGGGAACATCGACCTTCAGCGCGCCCTCGCCTGCCGGTTCGCCTGCCAAATCGCCCGTCAGTTCAATCGACAGGGTCGCGCTGCGGTCGCGCGGCATCAGGCGCTCCAGGAAGGGAAGGAGCCAGAGCACGATGACGGTCAGGATAGCCCCGGCCGATCCCAGCAGAAGCTGCCCGCCACCGATGGCAAGACCCAGCACGGTGACCATCCACATGGTGGCAGCCGTGGTAACCCCGGTCACCAGATCGCCCCGGCGCAGGATCACGCCGGCGCCGATAAAGCCGATGCCCGACAGGATGCCCAGCGGATAGCGCAGCACATCGGCGATGCTGAAGGAATCCGGCGTCTTGCCGGTGGTGGCGAGAAGCAGATTGGCCTGGATCATGGCGATGGCGGCGGCAAGGCAGACCAGGATGGTGGTCCGCAGGCCGGCGGGCCGGCCGCGCTCCGTGCGGTTCAACCCGATGACGGCCCCGGCGCAAACGGCAACGATCAGGCGAATGAGCAGATCGCTCCACTGCGGATGTAGCGGCATGGCGTCCATGACAGTTCAAGGAACCAATGCAGAGCGCCGGCGGTTCCCTTTGGCAGCAAGAACGGGATGCGTCGATGGTAAAACAGGAAATAGCGAATCGAGGCCATCATCGGATCCTATCCAATCTCGCCAGCCATGACGATGAGGGCGCACTGCGGGTGGTCGTGGAAACGCCGCGCGGCAGCCGGAACAAATACGACTACAACCCCGATTGCGATTGCATGGAACTGGGCGCCGTCCTGCCGGAAGGCATGTCTTTCCCCTATGATTTCGGCTTCATTCCCTCGACCCTGGGCGAGGATGGCGACCCGCTCGACGTGCTCGTCCTGCTGGATGCCCCGGTGGTGACGGGCTGCGTGGTGATGGCACGGCCCATTGGCGTGATCGAAGCCCGCCAAAAGGACAAGCGCGGCGGCTGGATTCGCAACGACCGGCTGCTGGCCGTGGCTGTGCATGCCCATACCCACGGCAAGGCAACGGATCTGCACGGTCTGCGGCCCCACCTTCTGGCCGAAATCAAAGCCTTTTTCGTCGACTACAACGAGCAGCGGAACCGGAAGTTCGAGATCCTGCGCGACCGCGGCCCCAAGGCAGCGCTCAAGCTGATCGAGGCCGCCCGCAAGGCCTGTAAGGCCCACAGCAAGAAATCAGGCGGCGCGAAGCGATGACAAGAGGCGCACCGGCTGGAACGACTGCCGGAACAAACCGTACGCCCGCACGGTTGCTAGCCAGCCGGAAACAAATCACAAAAGCATGACCAAGGAGATTGCCGTGAAAGCGAAGACGGGGACCAACGCCATCGACCTGTTGAAAGCAGACCATCGCAAGGTCGAGGGGCTGTTCAAGGATTTCGAAAATGCGAAGGGGACTGCGCGGAAAAAGGCGCTGGCGACCAAGATCTGTACCGAATTGATGATCCACGCGACCATCGAAGAAGAGATCTTCTACCCCGCCTGCCGCGGCGAAGTCGAGGACGACAAGATGGACGAGGCCTATGTGGAGCATGACGGGGCCAAGGTCCTGATCTCGGAGATCGTGGCCAGTGAACCGGACCAGGAATTCTACGACGCCAAGGTCAAGGTCCTGTCGGAAGACATCAAGCATCACGTGAAGGAAGAAGAGCAGCGCGACGGGGTGTTTGCCCAGGCGAAAAAGGCGGGGCTGGATCTCGATGAGCTCGGCGAGCGCCTCGCCGCACGCAAGAAGGAACTGGCCGCGAAATTCAGCGCGGAAGGCTTGCCGGCGCCCGAGACCCGCTCCTTCACCGGTCACGAGCTGAAGCAGGGTACGCCAGCGGCCGCCTGACAATCCTATACGGTGAAGGGCGGCCCTATACGATGAAGGGCGGCCCTATACGGTGAAGGGCGGCGCAACAGCGCCGCCCTTGGTACTATCGCTCACGGACTCGCTTTCCCGCTGATCTCGGCTCGAGCGCTACTTGCTTTTCTTCTTGGCGCCCTTACGCTTCTGTTTGCGCGATTGGCCCGATTCCGACATGGCAATCGCGATCGCCTGTTTGCGGCTCTTGACCTTTTTGCCTGAGCCCGAGCGAAGCGTGCCGTGCTTCTTTTCGCTCATCACCTTATGAACTTTTCGTTTCTGGGCGCTGCTGGCCATCGTTGTTCTCCTTCGGTTGCGGTGAAACGTAAACTCGTTGCCGGTATTGAGGGTTCCTTGGGAATGTTCCGCTGAGACGCTACTTCTGCCGCGGCGCCGGACGGCGTTGCGGCTGCGTCAGCTTTCCCTTGCGGTCCAGCCGCAGCGCGTCGGCGAGCGTCAGCGCTGCATTGCGCACCTCGTCCTGCAGCGCCTTATCCCTGTCCAGCGCCTGGTGACTGGTCGCATAAGGCTCCCAATAGCCGACATAGCGGCTGAGCTCGGCCTGATCGCCCGCGGGGCGCAGCTCCATGGATCTCAGCCAATCCACAAGCGAGCAGCGAAGACCGTCGGCGCCTTCGGCATCGCCATGGACGACGATAGCGAACAGCCTGCCCGCCAGATGGCGCGGATAGGGCCAGTCTTTCAGCTCCAGCTTCTTCGCCAGTTCGGCCTTCTTGCCCTCGGTGCTGGTGGGATCGGGATTGCCGCCATCGGCGCAGACCAGCCGGTCGATCATCAATTTCAGCGGTGAAGTCGCCTGATACCAATGCACCGGGGTGACGATCATGATCCCCTGGGCTGCCACCCACATCGGATAGATGTCGTTCATCCAGTCCTGCACCTGCCCCAGGGAGTGATTGGGATAACAGGAACAGGGCCAATGGCAGAGGGCGGGGCTCGTCGAAAAGCATGCCTTGCAGGGGTGGATATTACGTCCGTACTCGGACGTCACGCGCGAGAGATCCAGGACTTCCACGTCGATGCCGCTGCCGGTGAGCGCGCGTCGCGCCAGTTCGACCATCCGCCAGGTCTTGGACATCTCGCCGGGGCAGGTGTGTTCGCTGCGCGGCGAGCCGTTCACCAACAGGATTCTCAGCGGGCGTTCGCGATCGTCATGGCGGCGCTGGGCCTTTGCGATCGCCGCGCGAGCCGCCAGCCAATCGGTCGAGAGATCGTAATCGGGATCGGCGAAGCCGCAGCCGGCCTTGACCGTATGCGGACTTTTACGGCTATGCGCATAGGCATCCCAGGCCGCCGTCGCGATGGCGGCGAGTTCGTCTTTGAGAGGGGCGAAGGCCGGGTCGACAAACCGGGCCAGATAGCGGCGGCGAAATTCCCTTTCGGTGAGGCGCGGGCTCGGCATTCCCTTGCGGACGCGGGCGCTCGACGATCCCGTGGTTTTCTTCGCCATCGCTGGTCTTGGGTTCGGTTTGCTTCTGAGTGGGTGGCCGACATGATTCCAACCGGCCGGGAAACCAATTGTTCCGGTTTCAGGCGGGCCGTCGGCCGGCCCGCAACCCTGCGGCAATAGCGCACAGGCGTTCCGGCCCCCTGTCTATCGCCTTGCTCCCGCCGCATTCTGCCGTCAGGTTGCGCCACGCCTCGATGCCCTCGCCCCGGCAACGCGCCGGAACGCCACGCTGATTTCGGACAATTCGCTTCCTTGCGCAGGAAACACGTCTGCGCCGCGTGAGCGATTCCAAGACACTCCCTGCACCAACGACAGAAAGTTTCCCCGTATCATGGACCGCCGCTTTTTCCTCGCCGGCACCGCCGCCTCGCTGCTCATCGCCACCCTGCCCGCCTATGCCGCGCTCTCGGCCGACGATGCCAAGAAGTTCATCGATGGCTTGAGCGACCAGGCCCTCGGCTCGCTCACCGGCAGCACTGTTGCGCAAGCAGAGCGCGAGACGCGCTTCCGCAACCTGCTGGAGGCGCATTTCGATATGCCCGGCATCAGCAAATTCGTTCTCGGCCGCTATTGGAAGATCGCAACCCCGCCCCAGCAGACCGAGTTCCAGCAACTGTTCGAGACCCTGCTGGTGCAGTCCTATGCCAAGACTTTCGCCCAGTACGGTGCCGACAAGTTCCTGGTGACCAGGTCCATGGCAGACAGCGACGGCAGCGTCATCGTCAACAGCTATGTCGACCGGCCCAATGGCGACACCATCCATCTCGACTGGCGCGTTGCCGCCCAGGGCGATGCCATGCGCATCGTCGATCTGGTGATCGAGGGCGTCAGCCTGCGCACCACCCATCGCTCCGACTTCGCCTCCGCAATCCAGAGCAATGGCGGTACCGTCGACGGCTTGCTGACCCTGCTGAAGCAGAAGACCAGCGCCGCCTGAGGCATCGCCGCGCCGGACGGACGGCGTGGGCAAATCTTGATGACGCCTTTATGGGACGGGGCCTGGCCCCGTCTCGATCCTTTATCGGCGACTGCGTAGCTTTTCCTTGACGGCGCGAACCCGGAATCATCGGGCGCGCCGGTGAGGAGAAGCGATCATGAAAAACCATACCCGGGAAAGCCATACCGGCAAAAACCTCATCGAGGCCGAGCAGGACTTCCCGGCCTTTCTCACCCTTTCCTGGGCCTGGCATGAGGCCATCGAGGATCCTGCGGCGGTGAAGGCCGCTCTCGCCCGCAACCTGCGGCACTATCGCGAACAGCGCGGGCTCAGCCACAAAGCCCTGGCCAAGGTCTGCGCCCTGGAGCTCAGCACCATCCGCAACATCGAGGCGGGCGGTGCTTTGCCGGCGATCGGCGTGCTGGTGCTGCTTGCCGATCTGCTGGGCGTCTCGTGCGGCGCCCTGGTTAACTGCGGCGCTAGCCCGCGAGCCACCTCGCCCCGACGAATGCCGGCGAGCCCGCCCGCGCGCGAGGCACACGCGACATTGGCCTGATTGCGGGCCTGATTGGGGGCCTGATTGGGGGCCTGATCGGCCGATGCTCGCCGCGGATCCCAAGGCCCCTTAGCAGTGCCCATTGCCACGGAACCTATCGGCGGCAGGGATCGTTTCCCGTGTATCCACGGCGTTCGCCGCTGGATTTGCCAATAACAGCAAGCAGGAGGTTCTCATGATTCGCTTCGCTATTGGCCGAACAAGGCGTGTTTCTGCGCTGGCTATTGCGATTGGCCTGGCGACGGCATCTGTTGGATTCGCCCAAAACGCGACGACAAACACCACCATCAATCCGGACGGTTCGACGACCAGCACCACGACGACACCGGCGCCTGTGCTTGCGCCCATGCCGGGGACAAGCAGCACGACAGACACAACCGTCCAGCCCAACAGCGACGGCAGCACGACCACCTATTCCACAACGAAGACGAAAGACTACATGGGGAATACCACCACGCGGTGGAGTACGCAGACGACAAAGCCTTAGGCGATGTCGCAAGTCCCCGATGTCACTCTGAGACGCGTCAAGGGTCGGTGGCAGGATTTTCTTTCCGCCGGCCCTTGGCGTTCGTTTTTCACTTGGCCTTGAGTGCGCGCTTCGCGGGCTTCTTGTTTTGTTGCGTTGCTGGGCGCTGACGCCCGCTTTTCGACGACGCGGACGATATCTCGATCCACACCGGGGCGTGATCGCTTGCCCGCTCCCGGCCGCGAACGGCGCGACTGACCTCGCCCTTCACCAGGCGACCTGCAAGGTTCGGACTAAGCAGGAAATGGTCGATACGAAGGCCGGCATCGCGCGCAAACGCATTCCGAAAATATTTCCAGAAAGTATAGATGCGCGCGTCGGGATGAAGCTTTCGTATGGCGTCGGTCCAGCCCTGATCCAGAAGCCGGCGATAGGCCGCACGCACTTCTGGCCGGAACAGCGCATCATCGCGCCAGCGCTCGGGCGCGTAGACGTCCAGATCGGTCGGCATCACATTGTAGTCCCCCGCCAGAACGACCGGCTCGCCGCTCGCCAGCAACTGTTTTGCATGGGCTGTGAACCGCTCAAACCAGCGAAGCTTGTAATCGAACTTCGGGCCGGGCGCCGGATTGCCGTTCGGCAGGTATAGGCATCCGACAATCAGGCCGCCCACCGCCGCTTCGATGTACCGGCTGTGAAGATCTTCCGGATCGCCGGGCAGCACACGCCGCCGTTCCTTGGGCGCCAATCCCCGAGACAGGATGGCAACGCCATTCCAGCTTTTCTGGCCATGCCAGATGGCCTGGTAGCCGGCCGCGCGGATAGCCTGAATGGGGAAATTCCCTTCCGGCGCTTTCAGCTCCTGCAGGCAGACGATATCGGGCGCGTCCTCGGCCAGCCATTGCAGCAGGTTCGCGAGCCGCGCATTGATGCCGTTGACGTTGTAGGTTGCGATTTTCACCGGGGCGTTCCGTTTTTTACGATGCTTCGGCAAAGCGGCGGCTGAGGAACAAGGAATCCCTTTCGCCAAAGCGCCGGTGGACTTCGGCAGCCTTTGTGAGGCCGATGCGCGGCCCCTGCAGAATAGCGCGCTCGCTGTCGGGCAAGGTCAGGGCAAAAGGCGGACGCAGGAGAGAGGCACCATCCAATCGCCGGTCGATTCCCAAAGCCTGACAAAGGCGGCCCGGGCCGGCACAAAGCAGGCTGTGCTTCGTCATGCCGCGACGCCGGCGCATCGCCTTGATGCCGGCAAGCGGCTCGAGCGCGCGAATCAAGACGGCACTTCCCGGCTCGCAGACAAAATTCAGGCACCAATGGATGCCATAGGATCGATAGACGTAGGCGCGCGCCGGCGGCCCCAGCATGGTCGCGTTCCTGGCCGTTAGGCGCATCTGATAAGCGTGCGAAGCGGGGTCTTCGGCATCGTAACTTTCCGTTTCGACGATGCGCCCGCCCACGCCATCGACGAGCACGACCGCCCCGATGAGAGCGCGGGCAACCTGGTCCACCGGTCGTTCAAAAAAACTCTTCGATAGCCGCATGGCCTATGTCTTATGCGCCGGCGCGCTGAACGACCTTCTCGACGCGCGGCGAGCGCCGCGCCAGCTCGACAAGAGCGCCGACGCTGCGCGCCTGGACGGCCAGCCTGTCCTCAATGCGCACACCGGCGGCATCTTCCACCGCCATGACCAGCCTGACCTGCTCCAGGGAATCGAGACCGTAGTCCTCGCCCCACCTGCCTTCGAGATTGAGGACTGCCGGCGCGATTCTGAGCTCGTTTGCAATGGCTGCGACGACCGCAGTTTCGTCAAAGATCGCGTCGTTCATGGATGTCCACCCAGAGATTTGAGCCAGAAATGCCGCAACAGCAGCTTGCGCCTTGCGCCCTCTTCCATGCCCAGCGTATCCAGGCTGTTCTCGCCCTGACGCAGCATCTCAATGAATAGGCTGGCGCGGCCGACCGCCTGGCCCGGATTGCCAATGACAAGAGAGTTGTCGGGAATACGGCCTCGCACCACCGCGCCCGCGCCGATGATGCAGTTCGAGCCGATGCTGACCAGATAGGGCTCGGTCGAGAAAGACTCTGAATAGATCGCACAGCCTTCGCCGATCCTGACGCCGCTGGC
>DASXQK010000345.1:0-8637 GCA_036493015.1 Dongiaceae bacterium
AGCGCTCATGCGAGCGTGACCATCAAGGCAGGCGATTCCCTGGCCAGTGCGATCATCCGCGGCGGCGTTCCCAAGGCCCAAGCCTATGCCAATCTCGGCAAGCTGAAGGCGATCGATGCGCGCCGCCTGCAGCCGGGCGACAAGCTGGCGCTGACCTTCATCGGCGATGCAGCGCATCGGCGTCTGGCCTTGATCACCTGGACACCGCGACGCGGCGCGGCGGTGAGGGTGGCCCTGCTGCCGGGCGGTGCTGCGAGCGGCACGGCGGTGGCAAGCGCGGCGGACAACCAGCCAAACAACACCGCGATGCCCAACGCGT
Organism: Dongiaceae bacterium; assembly: GCA_036493015.1. GTDB lineage: Bacteria > Pseudomonadota > Alphaproteobacteria > Dongiales > Dongiaceae > DASXQK01. The sequence goes on from DASXQK010000345.1 coordinate 320, forward strand.
CAGCCATGATCGTCAAGACGATGCTGGTGCATGGCAGCGCCGGCCTGCCGCGCACGTTGACGGAATCAGGCCTGCCGCCCGCCGTCTGCGAACAGGTCACCATGGCGCTCTCGCAGCTGCGGCACCCGCCGGTGCATGGCGAAGCGGTGAAAATCGTCTATCAGGTGCCGGCCGATACGGCGAGCGCCGCCCCGGCCCAGCTGCGCTATGCTGCCTATACCGGACGCGACGGCAAGCAGCATGTGCTGCGCTATACAGCACTTGCCACGCCCGCCCCCCTTCAGCATGTCGATTTGACGCCGGCCACCATGGTGGCGCTGTGGCGGCCGCTGCCGGGTGCGCGCATCAGCTCGCCATTCGGCTGGCGCGTCCATCCCGTGCTGCATACCAAGCTCTTCCACAAGGGCGTGGATTACGAGGCGGCCTTGGGAACGCCGGTGGTCGCCGCGGCCGACGGGGTGGTGGAAGATTTCGGCCGGCGCGGCAATTACGGCAACTACATCAGGCTGCGCCATTCCGGCCGGCTGGAGACGGCCTATGCTCACCTCTCCGCTTTCTCCGCTACCCTGATGGTGGGAATGCCGGTCCATCGCGGCGATGTCATCGGCTATGTCGGCATGACCGGCATCGCCACCGGCCCACATCTCTACTACGAGCTGCTGGTGGACGGCCGCCAAATCGATCCGGAGGGCTCGGTGCTGAAGGACGCCATCCGGCACCAGCAGGTCCCACAGACGGCGAGCATTCCGCTGCCCTGACGAGCCAGGCGGCATAGGTTTACCGGCAAGCGGCGCCTCCAGTGGCGCCGCTTCGCGTACCGGGGCAAGATGCGCTCCCGTGACCCGTGTCGGGGTCCGGCTTAAGGCCAGCCGAGGCTTCCATGACTGCGTCGATTCTGATGCCGAAGGGAAGGAGCGCCGATAAGGCGCATCCGCTCACCATGTTCGGCCCGGATTTTCCCTTCGCCTATGACGACTGGATTCGCCATCCGGCGGGGCTGGGGCAATTGCCCAAGACCCGGCTGGGCAGGGAAGTCGCCGTCATCGGCGCCGGCATTGCCGGGCTGGTTGCCGCCTATGAGCTGATGAAGCTGGGCCTCAAGCCGGTCATCTACGAGGCCGAGCAGATCGGCGGCCGGCTGCGCTCGCAGCCCTTCGCCGACAATCCGGAAAACATCGCCGAACTCGGCGCCATGCGCTTTCCGCCCTCGGGAACGAGCTTTTTCGACTACGTGAATCTCGTCGGTCTCAAGACCCAGCCCTTTCCCAATCCGCTGGCACCGGCCACGCCCAGCACTGTGGTCGAACTCAAGAACCAGTCCTGGTATGCCCGCACCATGGCCGATCTGCCGGAACAGTTCCGCCGCGTGGCTCGCGCCTGGTCCGATGCGCTGGAGGGCGAGGCGAGTTTCTCGGCGATGCAGAAGGCGATCCGGGGTCGCGACGTGGCGAAGATCAAGGCGATCTGGAATCCCCTGCTGCCGATCTGGGACGAGCGCACCTTCTACGGTTTCGTCGCCGGTTCTCCGCCTTTCCGCGGCTCCTTCAAGGATCGCGAGATTTTCGGCCAAGTCGGGTTCGGCACCGGCGGCTGGGATACGGATTTCCCCTGCTCGATGCTGGAAATCCTGCGCGTGGTCTATGGCGCGGCCGATGATAACCAGCAGAGCATCGTCGGGGGCTGCCAGGAGCTGCCGCGCCGTCTCTGGCGCCATTCGCCGGAGAAGATGGTGCATTGGCCCAAAGGCACATCGCTCGCCTCGCTCAACAATGGCTTCACGAGGCCCGAGGTTGTGGCGCTGCGCCGGGGTGCTGCCCAGCGCATCGCGGTCACGGATAGTTCAGGCGAGACGCGCGAATTTCCGGCGGTCATTACAACGACCCAGGTCTGGTTGCTGTCGAACCGCATCGACTGCGCCGAGCCGCTATTCTCGGCACCCATGTGGACGGCCATGGAAAAGACCCACTACATGCAGGCCTCCAAGACCTTCGTGCTGGTGGACAGGCCCTTTTGGCGCGATATCGATCCCAATACAGGGCGCCACGTCATGAGCATGACGCTGACCGACCGCGTCACTCGCGGCACCTATCTGATGGATCAGGGGCCGGACAAGCCGGGGGTGATCTGCCTCTCCTATACCTGGAACGACGATTCTCTAAAGTGGCTGCCGCTGCCGGCGGAAGAGCGGGTGCGCATCATGCTGAACTCACTGGCGCAGATCTATCCCGGCCTCGATATCCGCCGGCATATCGTCTCGCAGCCAATCACTGTCTCCTGGGAATCGAATCCACACTTCCTGGGCGCCTTCAAAGGCAATCTTCCCGGCCATTACCGCTATCAGCGCCGCCTCTTCTGCCACTTCATGCAGGACAAGTTTCCTGCCGGCCATCGCGGCCTGTTCCTGGCGGGCGATGACATTTCCTGGACCGCGGGCTGGGCCGAGGGCGCGGTGCAAACCGGACTCAACGCGGTGTGGGGGGTGGTGCGCCATCTCGGCGGCTCAACCCATGCGGAGAACCCGGGCCCGGGCGACCGCTTCGCCGAACTGGCGCCCGTGGCGCTGCCGGACAATTAGGCCCAACACACCATGACCCAATCTGCCTCTGGACCAGCTCGCTTTTTCGAGGATGTCAGCGAAGGCGAGCGCACGAAGACCGGTAGCTTCACCTTCACGACGGAATCGATCGTCGCCTTTGCCGCCCAATACGATCCCCAGCCCATGCATCTGGATGCCGAAGCCGGCAAGGCCAGCTTCTTCAAGGCGCAGGTCGCCAGCGGCTGGCAGACCCTGGGCGTCACCATGCGGTTGATGGTGGATGCGCACCCCTTCGGCACGACCCCGCTGATCGGCCTGCAGATCGACGAGATCCGCTTCGCCCATCCCGTCTATCCCGGCGATACGGTGACCGCGGAACTGGAAATCACCGGCAAGCGCGCCTCGAAATCGCGGCCCGATCGGGGTTTTCTGACGGGCAAGACGATCACCCTTAACCAGGATGGCAAGGAAGTTCTCTCCCAGCTCTGGACGATGCTGATGCCGGTGCGGGGCAGTTAGCCTCGCGCCATTCTTCGCCCTCTCATGCGGAAGACGAGCGAGACGCTCACGAATGCGGCGCCGAGCGCTCCTCTCGCGCCGCCAAGAATACCTCGCGCGCTGCGTCGGCGTTAAGCACGGCGATGCCCAGCCCCACGATCAGATCGGGCCAAGCCGTTGGCGATACCAGAGTGACGATGCCGGCAGCGATGATTGCCACGTTGGCGATCGCATCGTTTCTGGCCGACAGGAAAGCCGCCCGCGTCAGGCTGCCGCCGGCCTTGCGATGGCGTGCCAGCATGAACGCGCAGGAGAGGTTGATCGTGAGCGCACCCAACCCGGTCAGGCCGAGAGGCAGCGGCGCGGGCACGACCGGCAGGTTGAACTTCTGCCAGGCCACCCACAGGGTCGCCAAGCCGGGGACCAGCAGCAGGCCGGCCAGGATCGTCCCGACGGTGCTGCGCTTGCGGGCGTCCCACCGCAGTGCGAGCAGGATCAGAAGGTTGACCGACGCGTCCTCGAGAAAATCGATCGAATCGGCAAACAGCGAGACGGAGCGAATATGCAAGGCGACGGCGAACTCGACGCCGAAATAGGCCAGGTTGAGAATGGCTACCAGACGTATCGCGTTGCGCATTTACCCCTTCATCTTCCCGCCATTGGGATCGTAAAGCGGCCGCGGCTGAATACAGGCCGGGCGCAGGGCGCCCAGAATCTCGATCTGGAATTCATCCTGGGACGAGGCGAGTGCGGCGGGCACATAACCCAGCGCCACGCTATTCTTCGTGTAATGGGCATAGCCGCCTGAGGTGACATAGCCCACGCAGGCGCCGCCATGGAAAATCGGTTCGTCGCGGTTGGCGTCGACGTGATCGGCATCGACCACCATCGTGACCAGCCTCTTCTCGGGCCCGTAGGATTTTTCGGCGAGCGCCGCGGCCTTGCCGATGAAATCCGCCGGCTTGTCAAAACGCATGAAAGCGTCGAGGCCTGACTCGGCAGCGGTGAAATCGGGGCGGAAATCGAGAGTCCACACGCCCCAGTTCTTTTCCAGCCGCATCGACATGAGCGCGCGGCCGCCGAAGAGGCGCAAGCCCAGACCCTTGCCGGCCTTTTCGACCGCCTCGAACAGCGCGAGCTGATAGGGCGGGGCGCAATAGATTTCATAGCCCAGTTCGCCGGTGAAGGAGATGCGCCCGACAATGCAGGGTACGCCCCCGACGCTCATGCGTTTGATACCGAGGAATTTCAATGCGTCATTGGAAACGTCCTCGCGGCAGAGCCGCTGCAGCAGTTCGCGCGAACCAGGCCCGGCGATGGAGAGGCCGTGGAGCGCATCGGTGCGGTTGCGATAGCTCACCCCCTCGGCGGGCAGATGCTGCTCGAACCAGCGCCGATGCATGTTCTGGGCAGCACTGGAGCCGAAGACGAAGAAATGATCCTCGGCCAACCGGCCGATGGTGAGGTCGCCATAGAGTTTGCCCTTCTGCGTCAGGATCGGCGACAGCACGAGTCTTCCCACCCGCGGCAGCCGGTTGGTGAAGAGCTTGTCCATACAGGCGGCGGCACCCGGCCCCCAGATCTCATGCTTGGAATAATTGGCGATCTCGATGACGCCGACATGCTCGCGCACGGCGCGCACTTCTTCAGCGATGCGCTCGAAGGCATCGGAGCGGCGGAAGGTTGGCTTCTCCTTCGCCTCGGCCGGGCTGGGCGCAAACCACAGCGCATGTTCCAGCCCATAGGTGACGCCGAACAGGGCGCCGCGGGATTTCAAGCGCTCATACAGCGCTGTCGTCTTCAGGGGCCGTGCGGCTGGCAGTTCCTCGTTCGGATAGCTGATGAGGAAGCGCCGGGCGTAATTTTCCATGGCGCGCTTTGTGCCGTAGTCGAAGGTGGCATGTTCGCCGAAGCGGGCGACATCCATGCCCCAGACATCGATGCCGGGTTCGCCCTCGATCAGCCATTCAGCCATGCAGCGGCCCACGCCGCCGCCCTGGCAGAAGCCGGCCATGACTCCGACGGCAACCCAGTAATTCTTCAGGCCCGGCACAGGCCCGATCAGCGGATTGCCATCGGGGCCGAAGGTGAACGGACCGTTGATGACATTCTTGATGCCGGCGCGCCCGATGGCCGGCATGCGCTCAAACGCGATTTCGAGACGGTCGGCAAAACGGTCGAGATCGGGCGCCAGAACCTCATGGCCGAAATTGAGCGGCGTGCCCGAGACGGACCAGGGCACACAGGCGGGCTCATAAGTACCGAGTAGAACGCCCTTACCCTCCTGCCTCGTATAGGCATTGCCCTCGTAATCGACGGTCACGGCGATCTCCTTGCCGTGGGACACAATCTCGGGGATCGCTTCGGTGATCAGATAGTGATGCTCCATCGGCTGCACCGGCAGCTCGATTCCGGCCAGCCTTCCGACCTCGCGCGCCCAGAGACCGGCAGCGTTGATGACGACATCGGCATGAATCGTGCCGTTTTCAGTCACAACGTTCCAGCCGCCGTCCTGGCGCGGCTTCGTCTCGATCACCGGCGTGCGGCGATAGACCGTGGCGCCAAAATGCTGGGCCGATTTGGCGTAGGCATTGGTCACGCCGGCGGGGTCGACATGGCCATCCACGGGCTCGAAAAGCGCCCCTAGGTATTTAGTGGGATCGATCAGCGGGTTCAGATCGCGCGCTTCGTTGAGGCTGATGAACTCCGTATCGAGGCCCATGTACCGGGCCTTGGCGCGCTCCTGTTTCAGATAATCGAGTCGCTCCGGCGTCGAGGCCAGATAGATTCCACCCGGCCGGTGAATGCCGCAGGACTGCCCCGAGATAGTCTCAATTTCCGCATAAAGCTTGATCGTGTATTCCTGTAGCCGCGCGATATTGGGGTCCGAATTGATGGTGTGAATGACGCCGGCGGCATGCCAGGAAGAGCCCGAGGTCAGCTCCGAGCGCTCCAGCAGGACGACATCCTTCCAGCCCATTTTTGCCAGATGGAACAGGATGCTGCAGCCCACCACGCCGCCGCCGATGACGACTGCCTGGGCATGGGTTTTCATGGTCGTCATTACCGCCTCGTCTGTGCTGGAAGGATTCCCCGGGTGATCGTCTTTTGCCTATCGGGCACAAAGCCGGCGATTTTTGCAAGCTCACAGGACCGATACTTTACGTCCGCATAAAAATCAGTTCACAATCGGCCCTAACTAAACTGCCGCGGGGTGCTTGAACCCGGACGGGTCCGGGTCATGGCGGCCAACCTGGGAGTGACGTCATGACAAATTCCAAGTTCTGGATGCCATCACGCCGGACTGTGCTGAAGGCCGGCCTCGCTGCCGGCACCTTGCCATTTGCCGCCCCCTATATCTCCACCGCGCTCGGCGAAGACACGGTAAAGATCGGTTTCGTCGATCCGCTCACGGGCGTGTACGCAGCTCTTGCCAAGAACGAGGTCGAGGGCGCGAAGCTCGCGGTCGAGGAAATCAACGCCAAGGGCGGCATCACCGGCCGCCAGGTCGAGCTGCTGGTGGAAGATTCCGCCAACGACGCCGGCACCGGTGTGCAGAAGGCCAACAAGCTGATCGACGGCAGCCACATCAACGTCCTTTTTGGGGATGTGAATTCCTCTATCGCATTGGCACTGGCCCAGACCGCCAACCAAAAGGGCGTGCTGCATATCGTACCGGGCGGCCACACCGATGCCGTAACGGGCAAGAGCTGCCACTGGTCCACATTCCGCGTTTGCAACACCACGCGCATGGAGACCAATGCGGTCGGCAAGGCCGTGGCGGACCAGTATGGCAAGAAGTGGTTTTTCCTGACTGCCGACTACGCCTTCGGCCACACCCTGCAGCAAGGCATGGAGGCAAGCCTGAAGGAAGTCGGCGGCACGGTCGCGGGCACAGCACTCGCGCCCTTGGGTACGACCGATTTCTCGGCTTATCTGATCCAGGCCCAAGCCGCCCAGCCCGATGCCATCATCGTGCTGAATGCCGGCGGCGACACGGTCAATTCTCTGAAGCAGATCGTCCAGTTCGGCATCGATAAACAGATTCATGTCGCCGGTGCGCAGCAGGAACTTGAAGTTCTGCTGGCGCTGCCGCCCGAGGCGCGTATCGGGACCTGGGTGTTCGAATGGTATTGGAAGCAGGCGGGCGTGGCCGGGGTCGACGATTTCGTTGCCAAGGTGAGGAAACGCACCAATGCCGCGCCGACGGCGCGGACCTGGTTCGGCTATACCTGCGCCTACACCTACGCGCTGATCGCCAATCAGGAAAAGACGCTGGATGCGGTGAAGCTGGCTCATGCTCTCGAGGGCTTCACCCTGCCGCCTGAGATCGCCATGCAGCCCAACAAGGCCTATTTCCGCGCCGAGGATCATCAGCTGATGACCTCGCTCTATGTCGGCAAGGCGAAGGCCGAAGGCGGCACGACGGGCGACGATCTGTTCGATGTGGCGAATGTCGTTGCCGGCGACAAGGCGGCACCGCCGGCCAGCGAGACGGGTTGCAAGCTCACCTGGCCGTCGTAACGGACGGTGATATTTCGGGGGATTGAGCGGAGCCGGCTGAACCCGGCTCCGTTCCTCACCGCATATACGAGACAGCGATGACCCAGCTCATCCTGTTCAACCTGTTCAATGGGCTCGTCATCGGGGCGTTCTACGCCCTGATGGCGCTGGGCCTGTCGCTGATCCTCAATCTCAGCGGCGTGATCAATTTCTCCCATGGCGGATTCCTGACGCTGGGAGGCTATCTCGCCTTCACGCTGGCACCCTGGATAGGGTTCTGGGGCGCGCTGCTTGTCGCCCCACTCCTGACGGCGGCATTGGGTTGCCTTATCGAACCGCTGTTGATTCGCCGCCTGTATGGGCGAGATCCGCTCTATAGCCTGCTGCTTACCTTCGGCCTCGCTTTCATCTTCGAGGATGGCATACGAACCATCTGGGGCCCCCAGGGACTGCCGCTCGCCGTGCCTCCCGTTCTTGCCCAGCCGTTGAGCCACACACTGTTCTTCCTCACCGGCTATCGCGTCTTCATGGTGGCGATCGTGGCCGCTGTAGTGGCGGGGCTGTTCCTGGTGCTGCGGTATACGAAACTCGGACTTCGCATCCGCGCGGGGACCTTCGATCTCGAAACCGTGTCGGTGCTGGGCGTGAACATCCGCGTGCTGCGGCTGATGAATTTCGGCCTTGGCATCTATCTCGCCGGCCTCGCCGGCGTGCTGGCGGCGGGGATGCTGGGCCTGCTGCCTACCCTTGGCGGCTCGCTCATCATGCCGAGCTTTGTCGC
>DASXQK010000346.1:0-39780 GCA_036493015.1 Dongiaceae bacterium
CTGATCGTCATGCGCGCGAAAGCGGGCATCCACGACTTGCATATGAAGGAAGAAGCCCATGGATGCTCGGCGCGGCCCCAAGGCTCGGCCAAGGGCGTCCGACCAAGCATGACGGCATCAATAGCTTGACCGTTTTTCTTAGAAGGTTCGTCTCATGCCCGACACACCGCTGATGCAGGGATTTCCGCCGGCCCCGGAGGGCCAGGTCACGCTCGAAAACTGGCTGCGGCCACCCTTCAACCGCTGGTCTTTCCAGCATGTGCGCGAGATCGTGCCAACCGCGGGCATCCTGCGGCCGCAGGGCCGTTCATCCATGCTTCGCCGCAGCCCACGATCGATAGAGCGCATTGCCTTCCAGGCACCGGACGGCAGCGAATCGACCATCGGCAAATTGCTCGACGAGACATTCACCGACGGCTTCCTGGTGATGCACCGCGGAACAATAATCGACGAGCGCTATGACAATGGCCTGGCGCCCTCATCGCGCCACATCGTCTTCTCGGTCAGCAAATCCATCACCGCCACGATGGCCGGCGTGCTGGTCGGTCGCGGCCAGCTCGACCCGGATTCGCCAGTCACACGTTATATTCCGGAAATGGCCGGCTCAGCCTATGGCGACTGCACCGTGCGCCATGTGCTCGACATGACCGTGTCGGTGAATTTCGTCGAAGATTATCTCGACAAGACCGGCGACTTCGCCCGCTATCGCGATTCCACCGGCTGGATTCCCATTACCGATCCGAACAAGCTCGGCGATCTGCGCAGCTTCCTCGCCACCATGAAGCGCGGGGCCGAGCCCCATGGCGAACGCTTCCACTATGTCTCGCCGAATTCCGATCTGCTCGGCTGGCTGCTCGAGCGCGCCTCGGGCGAGCGCTATGTGAGCCTGCTGACGGAGCTGGTCTGGCGGCCCATGGGCGCGGAGTTCGATGCCGATATCGCGGTCGAGCGCCGCGGTGCCGCGCGCGCAGCCGGCGGCATTTCCGCCTCCCTGCGCGATCTCGCGCGGTTTGGCGAGATGATGCGCTGCCGCGGCATGGTCGCGGGCCGTCAGGTAATTCCCGGCTGGTGGATCGACGACATCCGCCGCAATGGCGATCCGGCGGCGTGGAACAAGGGCGATCTCTCGCATCTGCTGCCCGGCGGACGCTATCGCAGCAAATGGTATTCGGTGGGCAACGATCACGATGCTCTCTGTGCCATCGGCATCCACGGCCAGTGGATCTATGTAGATCCCGTGGCGGAGGCGGTCATCATCAAGGTCTCCTCGCAGCCGCTCGCGCTCGACGACCCGATGGACAGGCTGTTGCTCACGGGATTCAAGGGGCTTTGCAAGGCGCTCAGCCGCTGAACCCCTGGCCGAATATTTTCGCCACCTGCCGGTCATACTAACCGGTACGCACTAATCGACGCCCTGGCTTGCGCCCCTTGCGCCGCTGCGTGATAAGGTTGAGCAGCCGTGGGGGATTCTGCGCGCAAGATGAGCAGCCATCGGATGTGTCGCCCGGCGAGAATCGCCGGGCTGTTTCTTTGCCTGGCGGCGGGGGCCGTCTTGCTCGCGCTCCTATGCGGCAACGGGGCTGAGGCCGATACGCCGGCGGCCGGCATCAAAGCCGCCCATGACATCGTTGAGCAGGTCATCAAGGACGAGGGCATCCAGCACGATCCGCCCCAGCCCACGGAGCACCACGATACCCGCCTCAATCTCGATTTGAGCTGGTTGCGCATCCCGCTGCTGGTGCTGCTCGCTATCGGTCTGCTCGCATTGCTCGGCTTTGCCATCAAGAGCGTCATGGAACTTTCACGGCCAGCGGGCCAGGCGGTGCCGAAGAAGGCAGTCGAAACCGTCGAGATCAGGCCGCTGCTTCCAGCCACGCCGGAGAGCTTGCCCGAGCTCGAGGAGATCATGCGCCTCGCGCGTTCGGGCGCCTATGAGGCGGCGGTCCATCTGTTGCTGTTGCAGGGTCTGCGTCAGCTTGCTCGCCTGACCGGCGCCACCGTGGCCCGCTCGCTGACCAGCCGCGAGATCCTGCGCCGCCATGATCTGCCTGCCGGAGCCAGCGGCGATCTGTCGACCCTCGTGGGGGCGGTTGAGATCAGCCGCTTCGGCGGCCGCAGCGCAGGCGAAACGCTGTTCCAGACTTGCCTGGCCAGCTATCAGCGGCTGGCGGCGGCCGCGTCGGCGCCGCCGGCAGTTACCCCATGAACGAATCACCCTTTGCGCTGCGGACCGTGCTGATCCTGATCGCGGTCGGCGGCTGCGCGATCGCGGGCATCGTCTATCTGTCGCTCTATGGCCGGGATTTCGGCGAGCCGAACACGGTCGAGCCCAGCATCTATTCGCGCTCATCCATCGGCCACAAGGCGTTCCTTGAAACGCTGCGCCGGCTGGGCATTCCCGTCCAGGTGAGCCGGTTCAATTCCGCGGCCAAGACCCGCGACAGCGGTTTGCTCATCGTCGCCGAACCGACGGACAACGAGGAGAATGACGACCTGCTGCAAGGGCTGGAGGAGTTGCCGCAAGTCCTGTTCGTCTTGCCGAAATGGCAAGGCGCACCCGATTCCACCGATCCGCGCTGGGCCGGCGCCATCCGCCTGCTTCCGGAAGAAGAAGTGCTGGCGCTCTATGAGAAGGTGATGGGCAAGGCCAAGTTGCGCCGCTACCACGGCCCCGAAACGCTCTCGGGCGGATCCTTTGGCGGCGAGATCAAGCTGACCGACGCCCAGTTCGTCGAGGATGACGATCTCAAGACCCTGATTCCCGGAAGAACGGGTGCTCTGCTCGGCGAATATTCCGTTGGCGGCAAGCGCCTCTGGGTGCTGAGCGATCCCGATCTGCTTTCCAACCAGGGGATCGACGAGGGCGAGAACGCCGGGATTGCCGTCGCCATCATCAAGGCGCTGCAACAGAAGGGGGCGCCTGTCGTCATCGACGAGACCGTGCATGGCTTCGCCGAGCGGCCGGAGCTGCTGCATAAAGTCTTCCAGCTTCCCTATGTGATCGTCACCATCACCGGTTTGTTGGCCGTGGTACTCGTGATTTGGGCCGGCTCCCTGCGTTTTGGCGCGCCGCAAAGAAGCGAGGCGGTGCTGGCGGCGGGCAAGGGATCGCTGATCCGCAACGCCGCCGATCTGCTCTCTCTCGGGCAATCCACCGGCATGGTGCTGACAAACTATCTGCGCCTGGCGACGGGCGAGGCGATGCGCGAGCTGCGCGGACCCAACGGGCTGGATGAGACGGGCCAAGTGGCCTGGCTCGATGCGCAGGCCCAGCGCCGCGGCTTTGCGCGCCGCCTTGGGCCTTTGCGCGACAGTGCGCTGCAGATCGCCAATACCCGCAAACCGGATTCCCGCCTGGCGGTACGCCTGGCGGTCGACATCGATCAATGGAAACAGGAGATGCTGAATGGAACCCGCCGCGGTTCAAGCGCTGGCTGAAAGGCTGCGCGAACAGGTGCGCAAGGCCATCGTCGGCCAGGACGATGCCCTGGATTTGTTGCTGGTCGGGCTGTTCGCCGGCGGGCATATCCTGCTGGAGGGCGTGCCGGGCACGGCCAAGACGCTGCTGGTGCGCGCCTTTGCCACGGCGCTCGCGCTGAAATCCAGCCGCATCCAGTTCACGCCCGATCTGATGCCGGGCGACGTGCTGGGCACCAACCTGTTCAAATTTCCAGACCAACGCCTTCCAGCTGGTGAAGGGTCCGATTTTCACCCAGGTGCTTCTGGCCGACGAAATCAACCGCACCCCGCCCAAGACCCAGGCCGCCCTGTTGCAGGCGATGCAGGAGCGCGAGGTCACCATCGACAACCACACATACGAGCTTGGCGAGGGTTTCATGGTGATCGCAACCCAGAACCCGATCGAGCAGCAGGGAACCTATCCCCTGCCGGAGGCGCAGCTTGACCGCTTTCTCTTCAAGCATCTGCTGACCTATCCAGACCGTGCCCAGGAACTCGACATCGTCGGCCGTCACGGCCATCACAGCGCCATGCCGAAGCTGGAAGAACTCGGCCTCTCGGCGATTGCTTCCCTGGACGACATCACGTCCTGCCGCACGCTGATCGCCGGCATCCGGCTTTCGCCCGAGATCGTCGCCTATGTGGTCGACCTCGTGCGCGCCACCCGTGAGCACGCCTCGCTGCAATATGGCGCCTCGCCGCGCGCGGCGAACATGCTGGCCACAGCCGCGCGCGCCCATGCGGCGATCGTGGGGCGTGACTATGTCATCCCCGACGATGTGAAACGGCTGGCGGCGCCGGCGCTGCGCCACCGCGTCGTCCTGGCGCCGGGCGCGGAGATCGAGGGTCAGAACGCCGACCAGATCGTCTCGCAAATCGTCGAGCAGGTGGCGGCACCTCGATGATTCGCCATGGGGTCATCCGGCCGACGCGCCGCGCGGTCCATCTGACTGTTGCAGCACCGCTGCTGGCGCTGGGTGCGATCGGCATCAGCGGCAATCTCTGGCCGGTGCCGGTGGCCTATCTCGCCGCCGTCCTGCTGGCGATCTTGATGGATGCACTTCGAGCCATGCCGGCCAGCCGCCTGACGGTATCGCTGCGCCCGCTGGAGGCCGCGGCCATCGGCGGCGGCGCGCCGGCGGTGATCGACCTGATCACCTCGTGGCGCAACCCACCGGCGAGCATCGAAGCCAAATGCGAGCATGATCCGCTGCTGGCGATGCCCGAACTGGTGAGGGCCGAGTTCGCGCCGCATCAGGCGATCCAGTTTGATTACCCGATCACGCCCAGCCGCCGCGGCCTGGCGGAACTCACTGCCCTTTGGCTGCGCTGGCGGGGGCCCTTCGGTTTGACCGAACATCAGCGCCGCGTGGCGCTCGCCCGCAAGATCCGGGTAGTGCCGAACATCGCCGGTGTGCGGGCCATGGCGGTTCGTCTCAACACCCGCGACGCGCTGTTCGGCGCCAAGGCTGTCTTGCAGCTGGGCGGCGGCTCGGAGTTCGATGCGTTGCGCGACTATGCGCCCGGCCTCGACCGACGCACCGTCGACTGGAAGCATTCGGCGCGCCATCGCCGCCTGGTGAGCAAGGAATTCCGCGCCGAGCGCAATCACCAGATCATCCTGGCCTTCGATACCGGCTATCTGATGCGCGAGCCGCTGGCGGGCATTCCCAAGCTGGATCACGCCATCAATGCCGGTCTCGTACTGGCCTATGCTTCCCTCAAGAGCGGCGATCGCGTCGGCTTGTTCGGTTTCGATTCCAGGCCCCGGCGCTATGCGGCCCCGCTTGCCGGTCCCCGCCAGTTCGCCCGGCTCCAGCGCCAAGCCGCCGAGCTCAATTACAGCGCGGAAGAAGCGAATTTCACCTTGGGGCTTGCCGACCTCACCGGCCGGCTCAGCCGCCGCTCACTGATCGTGCTGACCACCGAGTTCATCGATACGGTAACGGCCGAGCTGATGCTGGAGAATGTCGCCAGGCTGGCGAACCGGCATCTGGTGTTGTTTGTGACGCTGCGAGACCCGGACCTGCCCGCGATCATCGATGCGCCGCCGCAAAGCTTCGCCGGCCTGGCGCGTTCGGTGGTTGCCGATGAATTGCGCCGCGACCGCCTGGTCGTGTTCGAGCGTCTTCGCCGGCTCGGCGTGCAATGCCTGGAGGCGCCCCACAACGCCATCGGCGTGGAACTGATCAACCGCTATCTGGCGATCAAGCAGCGCGAGAGCATCTGATGGCCGAGATCACCCTCAGGAGCTTCCAGTTCCGCCGCGAGCGCGAGGCGAGCTGGCGCGAGCTGGAAGAAATCCTGCGCAAGATGGAGCGCCGTTCCGCCCGCGCGCTGACGCCGCAGGAACTGATGCGCCTGCCCACGCTCTATCGTGCCGTGCTCTCTTCGCTGTCGGTGGCGCGAAGCATATCGCTGGACCAGGGCTTGCTGGCCTATCTCGAGAATCTCGCCAACCGCACCTATTTCCAGATCTATGGTCCGCGCACGACGTTGTTGCGGGTGGTCATCGATTTCGCCATGCGCGGCTTTCCCCAGGCGGTGCGCAGCCTGCGCTGGCATATCGCACTGGCCGCATTCCTGATCGCGCTCGGCGGTTTTGTGGGCTATCGCCTCTACGCTGCGGATACCGATTGGTATTACACCTTCATGCCCGACGGCATGACCGGCGGCCGCACGCCGACGACAACCACCGAAGACCTGCACAAAAGCGTTTATGGCGAAGTCGGGGTGGAGGAGGCAGGGTGGCTGCCGGCCTTCGGCTCGTTCCTGTTCGTTCACAATACCGGCGTTTCCATTGCCGCCTTTGCTCTCGGCGTAGCCTTCGGCCTGCCGACCGTCTGGTTCATGCTCTACAACGGGTTGATGCTGGGGGTCTTCATTGCCCTCTATGCCGGCCGCGGTCTGGGTCCCGACATCGGCGGCTGGTTGATCATCCATGGCAGCACGGAATTGCTGGCGGTCGCGTTATGCGGCGGAGCCGGGCTCGCTTTGGCCGATGCCTTGATCTTCGCCGAGCGCCGCGGCCGCCTGGCCGCTCTCGCCGAACGCGGACGCATCGCCGGCATCGTCGTAACGGGAGCCATCTGCATGCTGCTGGTGGCGGGCGCGCTGGAGGGGCTTGGCCGCCAGCTGATCCTGGATGAAGGCCTGCGCTATGCGATCGGGATCGTCATGGCCATCTTCTGGCTGACGCTGTTCCTGCGCGGAGGAAGGCGCGCCAGCGATGACGGCCGCGGTTAGCGAGATTTCCGGCGATGCCAGACGGCTTCGCCGCATTGCCACGCCTGAAGGCGTGGACCTGATCGTCGAGCTCGGCGAAAAGGGAACGCGCGCCGGCGCTTTTCTGCTCGACTTCATCTTTCTGGCGCTCGGCATCGTCATGATCGGGCTGGTTTCGCTGGGCTTCGTCTATATCTGGAAGGGCTGGGGCCTGGCGCTGGGCATGCTGCTGTTCTTCCTGCTGCGCTTTTTCTATTTCTCCTATTTCGAGCTGCGCTGGCGGGGCGTCACGCCCGGCAAGCGCCTACTGGGGCTTCGCGTCATCGACCGATCCGGCGGGCCGTTGCGCGCCGATTCCGTCGTGGTGCGCAACCTGATGCGCGAGATCGAGGTTTTTTTACCGCTCTCGTTGCTGCTGGCCCGTTCGCTCACCGGCGCTTCGGGGCTGATACAGATTTTGATGCTGGTGTGGACCGGCATCTTCCTGCTGATGCCGCTGTTCAACCGCGACAATCTGCGCCTGGGCGACATGGTGGCAGGGACCTTGGTGATCGCCAACCCCAAGGCCGTGCTGCTGCCCGATCTGATCGCCAGGCGGCCTGCCCCCGCGGCACCGCCCGCACCGGGCGCGCCGGCGCCGGTTGAGGTCGCCGACTCGCCCTATCGCTTCAGCGATGCGCAGCTCGACATCTACGGAATTTTCGAATTGCAGACACTGGAACGGGTGCTGCGCCAGGAGAAGGACAATGACGGCGTGCGCGCCCAGATCGCCGAGCGCATCCGCCGCAAGATCGGCTGGGGCGAGCCGGAGCCGGGTTTCGATGCCGGCCAGTTTCTGGCCGCCTTCTATGCCGCCCAGCGCGCCAGGCTGGAGCGCAAGATGCTGTTCGGCATCCGCCGCAAGGACAAGAACGACCGGCGTTGAGGCGCCGCAATCGACGACTCAGTCGAAGACGTCGCCGATGTCTCCGGTCGCAAGCCCATCCCGATCGATTCGAAGCAGGTGGTAGGCGATGATCGCCATGACGGAGGAAACAAGAAAGTACCCCGTCAGCATTGCCCATGCGAGAACAACGACGGGCGTGTCGTGCCTGGAATTGGGATCGAAAATCGCGGTCATTGCTGAAATTGACAGCCAAAAGACCGCGGCACTTCCGCCGATCAGGGTAAAGCAGGAAAAGAACTTTCGCCTGGTTAGCGCGACGCTGCGCGCAAAGGCGTCGATCGGTGGCTTTCTTTCAACGATCGCAACAGGGATGGTCACCCAGAATAAGACAATGATGGCCAGCACCGGCAGACGAAGGAGCAAGTTCGATTCTCGGTGACCCAGGGTAAACAGAGCAATGAAAAGGGTGTTGGCGGCGGTGAAGATCAGGGTGGTCAAAACGAAGTGCAGGAATTTACCGTGAGTTTTTTGATGCCGCTCCGGCTGGCCAAGACGGCGCATGACGAAAGGGGCCAGCGCTGCTGACAGGGTCAAGGACGTGACAAACGGCAGGCTGTCACCGACCAGCGATGTGTCGACAAAACGGCCCCACGGGGATCTCATCCACAGGAACCAGTATCGGTTCCAGAGAATCGTTATCAGGCACAGAGGCGCGCAAATGCCCACGGCCAGCGGCGCGAAAATAAAGATGTTCCGCACCGTCAAATTGGCAGTGAGCGATATCACCCGCCCGATGCTGAACCGCTCATTGGCTGGGATAACGGCCATTGCCCTGCTTCAGTCGAAGACCGTGGCGATCTCCGAGACGCTGATGCCTTCTTTTTCGGCGCGCAGATGGTAATAGCCCACGGCTGACATGACGGCGATGAAGACCAGATATAGAAGCTGGATGGGTATTGCGGCCCAGTGATAGGCCAGCGCCGCCAATGAAACATGCAGCACCAGCGTCAGCACGAACTCCACAGCAAGCACGACGGCCAGTACGATCAAATACAACCCCAGGATGGCCCAGCGATGCCCTTTGGTGAGCGTCCGGCTACGCCTGAAGGAGGTAGCGACGCCTGCCTTCTCGAGAACGATCGCGGGAACATAGACCCAGAGCGCTGTCGCCAGGATGACGCCGGGCACCAAGAGCATGATAGTTCCCACGATCAGCAGAAGTGAGTAGGCAATCGCCGCCAGCACGACAGGCACCAGTGAGGAGAAGCCGCGGCCGACGAGATCGCCAATCGCGGCGCGCTGGCCGCGCAGATCCTGGAAAGTCCCGTAAACAAGAGCGGCCGTTACCAGGCTCGATGTGACGATACTCACAAACATGCTGATCCACGAGCCCAGCGAGCTCAGGCTCGCGAAATAGAGCGTCTGTTGCTGGTTGATCTGCGCCTGGTAGACCTGCGGATCGACGCCGACCATTCGCCTTATCACAATGGACGGTATCGAGATCATGATGGCGAGCAACAGGAACGGCACAATGTTGCGGCCGATGACCGCAAAACTCGTTCCCAGCACCTTGCCGATGCTGAATTGCGGCGCGTCCGCGGCGCGCGTGCTCTGATCGGTCATGGAACCCCCCTCTCGCTCCGACCCGTTGCTTCAGGCGGCGCGGCGAAGCCGCGCCGCCTTTGATGTGCGACTTAGTCGAAGACCTTCGCGATATCCGCGATGCTGACGCCTTCCTTGTCGGCACGAAGCTGGAAGTAGATGACCGCGACCAAAACGCCCTGGAACGCCTGGGACACGATCGTGAAAACGAGAGAAAAGATGCCATTGGCGAGTTGGCCGAAAATCGGGCCCACGATATGGCTGAGCAGGTAGCTGATGATGTTCAGGACGATAGCGCTCAGAATAAGCGCGCCAAAAACGGGCCAGCGGTGACCCCTTGTGAGCTCACGGCTGCGGCGCATGCCGGCACCGGTGCCCAGCCCTTCCACGACGATGGCCGGGCCAACGACAGAGAACGCCGTCCAAATCATTAGCCCCGGCACGACGAGCGCAATAGTTCCCAGCATGGCAAGAAAGCCGACCGCCAGGCCAGCGAGTGCGAGAGGAATAAGTGAACCGAATGCGCGCGACAAACAGTCGCCGATGCCGGTGTATTGACCGCGCAAATCCTGGATCGTGCCGTAAGCCATCGCCGCCATGGCGACGACGATAGCGGCGTAATAGACCAGGAATGCCAACAGCATGCCCACAAAAATCCCGCTATGGGCGTCGCTGTAATTGCCGCTCATTATGCCTTGTAGGCCGAAGATGAAAAGAATCGCGACGCCGATGATGATCACCGGGACGAACATGATCGCCGAAATCGAGGAGAAGCCGAGCACATGGCGTCCGAATACGGCGATGGACGTACTGATCGCATTGCCTATCGTGAACTGCGGCGCGCCCGCGGCGCGCATGGTCTGGTCAGTCATGGAATCCCCCTGTTGTCTGCCTTGCAAGCAAGGCGAGCATTGCCTTGCGGCACGCAACCGCATTCTTGCAAGGGTGGCCATGGGCTGGCAAACGCTTTTCCGCTCGATTTGACGGGCGAACCGGCGGGTGCCACTTGCCACGCAAGCCCGGGCCGTCCCGGCGGCCAGATTGACTCCCTTTGCGTCAGCGCCCGATAATAACGGCGCTATTCGACCCATCCGTCGCGCCGTAGTGAGGTGGGCTCCGGCTGACGATCAGCCCTGAAATTGGGCAACCTTCGGCAAATCGGGAGGCAGACAAATGAAAAACAACGACAAATTGATCGACAGCATCCGTCGCCAAAGCAGCCAACTGGAAAATCACGTTATCGACGAATTCCTTGCCGGTCATATCGACCGGCGCGGCTTCCTGCGCCATGCCACCACCATCGGCATGTCGCTGCCGCTGCTGACGACGCTGGCCGGTGCCTTCGGTGCCAGCATGGTCGCACTTCCTCGCGTGGCAGGGGCGGCGGGCGCTACGGTACGGGTGGCAACGACGATGCCGGCGGCGGCCATCGATCCGGTCACCGTCGCCGATGGCGGCGGGCTATTGATGCTGCAGCAGACCGGCGAGTTCCTAACGATCTCGGGTGCCGATTTGCGCCTGCGGCCGGGCCTTGCCACCTCGTGGAAGCCCAACAAGGACGGATCGGTCTGGACCTTCACCCTGCGCAAGGGCGTCAAGTTCCACAACGGCAAGGCCATGGGTGCCGATGATGTGGTGGCGACCATCGACCGCCTGGCCGATCCGAAGAATTCCTCCAATGCGCTCTCGGCTTTCACCGGTGTGCTGTCCAAGGGCGCCACCAAGAAGATCGATGACAGCACGGTGGAATTCCACCTCGACGCGCCGAACGGCAACTTCCCCTATTACATCTCCTCGGACAATTACAACACCATCATCATTCCGGCGGATTATGCCGGGGATTTCGAGAAGAACTTCGTCGGCACCGGCCCCTTCAAACTGGACAAATACACGCCCAAGGTCGGCGCCTCTTTCCTGCGCAACGACGAGTACTGGGGCGAGAAGGCGCTGCCGGCCCGCACCGAGTTCACCTTCTTCGCCGATATGGAACCGCAGGTTTTGGCGCTTCAGGGTCATCAGGTGGATATCATCAGCCAGCTGCCGGTGATCCAGGGCATCGCGTTGCTGAGCGACCCCAACGTCAACATCCTCAGCATTAAGTCGAGCGCCCATACCCAGGTTCATATGCGCAACGACATGGCGCCCTTCACCGACAAGCGCGTACGCCGGGCCATGGCGCTTTGTGTCGACCGCAAGAAGCTGATCAAGGGTCTGTTCCGCGACCGCGCGGATATCGGCAACGATTCGCCCTTCGCGCCGGTCTTCCCCTCGACCGATAAGAGTGTCGCCCAGCGCACCCGCGACATCGCCCAGGCCAAACAACTGCTGGCCGATGCCGGTTTCCCCAACGGATTTACGGTGAAGCTGACAACCGAGAAGTATCTGGAGATTCCGGAATACGCCCAGGTGATCCAGCAGGCCGTGCGCGAGGCCGGCATCACCATCGACCTCAACGTCGAAAGCCAGGATGCTTATTACGGCAAAGCGGTCTTTGGCCAGTCTGACTGGCTGGATTCAATACTGGGCGCCACTGACTACGGCCATCGCGGCGTGCCCAATGTCTTGCTCGCCGCACCCTTGAAGAGCGACGGCACCTGGAACTCGGCGCACTTCAAGAACAAAGAGTACGACGCGCTGGTCACCCAGTACATCGCCGCCCTCGATCTGCAGTCCCAGCGCAGTGTCGCCAGCAACATCCAGAAGCTGCTGCTGGATGAGAGCCCGGTAATGTTCACCTATTTCTACGATTTCCTGACGGCGACGACCAAGAAGGTCGCCGGCGCCCAGGCAACCGCGATGGGGCAGCTCTTCCTCGCCCGGACCTCGCTGACCTAGGCAGCCATGCCCGGCTGGCGAGCCCCGAGTAAGCTCGATGCAGTGCCCAAGATGACGACCCGCCGGCGGATGGATTTATCCGCCGGCGGCATCGCCTTTGCCGCCTGGCGGGCGCGGAAAGGGCGGCTATGAATTTCTTTCGCGTCCTGTGCAAGCGGCTGCTTCTGTCGCTGATCACGCTCTGGCTGCTCAGCCTGCTGGTCTTTGCCGGCGGCCAACTTCTGCCAGGCGATGTCGGCCGCGCCATCCTGGGGCCGCTGGCCGATGCACGCGCCGTGGCCAATCTCGATCATCAGCTCGGCACCGACCGGCCGCTGCTGGTGCAGTACTGGGACTGGATCAGCCATTTCGTCACCGGCGATATGAGCATGTCCTATCTTTTCCGCGCGCCGGTGGCACCCTTCATCGCTACCGCGCTGATGAATTCGCTCAAGCTCGCGGCGGTCGCCTTCATCCTGGTGGTGCCGCTCAGCATTTTCGGCGGCGTCTGGGCAGCACTCCATGTCGGCCGCGCGCTCGACCGCATCATCAGCGTCGCCGGCCTCTCGGCCACGGTACTGCCGGAATTCGTCACCGGCATCGTGCTGATCATGATCTTCGGCGTGTGGCTCGATTGGCTGCCCATCGGCGCCACCTGGCCGGAAGGATCGGGGCCGCTGACCCAGATCTACTATCTGATCCTGCCCTCGCTGCCCTTGGTGCTGGTGCTGTTCGGCTATATCGCGCGCATGGCGCGGGCCGGCACCATTGAGGCGCTGGATGCCGACTACACGCGCACAGCGGTGCTGAAGGGCCTGCCGCGCCGCGTCGTGCTCTGGCGCCATGTGCTGCGCAATGCGCTGTTGCCCACCATCACCGTCATCGCAACCCAGGTGGGCTATCTGATCGGCGGGCTGGTGGTGGTGGAGCATCTGTTCCACTACCAGGGGATCGGCGGGCTGATCTATACCGCGGCGCGCGGCCGCGATTTTCCCATGCTGGAAGCAGGCGTGCTGACAGTGGGCATCATCTTTACCCTCTCGACGCTGACCGCCGACCTGCTCTATTCGGCGCTGAACCCGCGTATCCGGTTCGGGGCCGTCGAATGAGCGCGCCTGCGGAAACGGCCGGCGCGGCCGACAGCAGCACGCTTCGCACGGCGCGCCATGACCGGCTGCGCCTGCTGCTGCGCTCGGTCACCTTCCTCGCCGGCATGGCCATCGTGTTGTTCTGGGTGGGATGCGCCCTGTTCGGTGCAAGGTTGGTGCCTTACGACCCCTATAGCGGCGATCTGCTGAATACCCTGGGGCCGCCGACGGCGGATAACTGGTTTGGCACCGACCAGTTGGGCCGCGATGTGTTTTCGCGGGTCATCGTCGGCGCGCGCGATATCCTGACCGTCGCACCGCTGGCAACATTGCTCGGTACATTGCTGGGCACCGCACTCGGCCTGATGGCGGGATATTTCCGCGGCGTGATCGATGACGTGCTGAGCCGCATCATCGACGCGGTCAATGCGCTGCCGCTGATCATCATCGCGCTGCTGGCGCTGGTGGCGCTTGGCACCTCCAACACCACCGTCGTCATCGTGATCGGCGTGATTTTCGCGCCCATCATCGCCCGCACGGTGCGCGCGGCGGTCCTCTCCGAACGCGAGCTCGATTATGTGGGTGCGGCGCGGTTGCGCGGCGAGAATGCCTTCTACATCATGTTCATCGAGATCCTGCCCAACATCGTGCCGCCCATCCTGGTGGAGACGACGGTGCGGCTGGGTTACGCCATCTTTACCGTGGCGACGCTGAGCTTCCTTGGATTTGGCATCCAGCCGCCCTCGGCCGATTGGGGCCTTGCCATCTCCGACAGCTACGGCCTGATTGACGGCGGCTTCTGGTGGACGGTGCTGTTCGACGCCTTTGCCATCGCTTCGCTGGTGGTCGGCGTCAATCTGGTGGCCGATGGCGTGCAGAGCGCCTTCGAGACATGAGCGCCGCTCCCACAGCTCCGGCGGCCGATGCGCTGACGGTGAGCGATCTCGAACTCGCTTACCGGGTGCGCGGGCACGACCGCCAGGTTCTGCGCAAACTCAGCTTTCGCATCGGCCGGGGTGAGTCTTACGGGCTGGTGGGTGAATCCGGTTGCGGCAAATCGACGGTGGCGCTGGCCGCCGTGCGCTATCTGCCGCGCAATGGCAGGATCCGCGGCGGCCAGGTGCTGGTCGACGGGCGCGATCTGTTCAAACTGGGCGACAGTGACTTGCGCCAGCTGCGCGCCACCACCGTCTCCATGGTCTACCAGGATCCTGGGCGTGCGCTGAATCCATCGCTTCGTATCGGCCGGCAGATGGGCGAAATCTTTGCGCTCCGCGGTATCGGCAAGGCCGAGGCCCATGACCGGGCCGAGGCAATGCTGCAGCGCGTACGGATCGCCGATCCCAGGCCCGTGCTGCATCGCTATCCCCATCAGCTTTCGGGCGGCATGCAGCAGCGCGTCGCCATCGCCATGGCGCTTTCCATCGAGCCGAAGCTGCTGATCCTGGACGAGCCCACCACCGGGCTCGACGCCACGGTGGAGGCAGAAGTGCTCGACCTCATCGCCCGGCTGCGTGGCGAGATTTCGACCTCGGTCCTGTTCATATCTCACAATCTCGCCGTCATCGCGCGCATGTGCGACCGGGTGGGCGTGCTCTATGCCGGAACCCTGGTGGAGGAGGGTGCGACCCGCGATCTGTTCAATGATCCGCGCCACCCCTACACAGTCGGTCTCCTGCGCTGCCTGCCGCGGCGGGGCCGGCGCAAGGATCATGGCCGCCTCGACACGATTCCCGGATTCCTGCCGGCGCCGGGTTCCGTCATGCAGGGCTGCATCTTCGCCGAGCGCTGCGCGCTGGCGGACGATCTCTGCCGGCGCGTGGAACCCGATCTGGTCGATCTCGGCGGCCGGCACAGCCGCTGCCATTATCATGACAAGGCGCCGGGCCTGCCGCGCGCCACACCCAGCGACATGGCCGCACCCCTTGCAATCGCCCGCGAGCAAGCGCCGGTGCTGACTGTCGCCAATCTTGCCAAGACCTTCGGCAGCGGCCTGCATCGCGTGCGGGCGCTGAGCGGCGTGAACCTGGAACTGTGGTCCGGCGAGACGCTGGGTCTCGTCGGCGAATCCGGCAGCGGCAAGTCGACGCTGGCCCGCGTGCTGCTGGGCCTGACCGCGCCGGATAGCGATAGCCGGGTGGAACTCGACGGCAAGGCCTTGCCAGGCTCCACCGACGACCGCAATCCGGAGCAGGTGAAGGCCCTGCAGATTGTCTTCCAGAATCCGGATTCGGCGCTCAATCGCTCCCATTCGGTGAAGGGCCTGATCGGCCGCTCGCTGGCCAAGCTGGCGAAGGTCGCCCGCGGCGACCGCATGGCCCGGCTGGTCGCGCTGACCCGGGCCGTGCGGCTGGCGGACCGCTATCTCAGCGTGCGGCCGCGCCAGCTATCGGGCGGGCTGAAACAGCGCGTTGCCATCGCGCGGGCATTCGCTGGCGACCCTCGCATTATCGTCTGCGACGAACCGACTTCCGCTCTCGATGTCTCCGTGCAGGCCGCGATCCTGAACCTGCTCGCCGACCTGCAGGCCGAGCGGCGCGTCAGCTATATATTTATTTCGCACGATCTCGGCACGGTGCGTTATCTCTCGGACCGTATCGCCGTGCTCTATCTCGGCAGGTTGATGGAAATCGGCCCGGCGGAAAGTGTCTTCAACGGCCCGCATCATCCCTATACCGAGGCGCTGCTATCCGCCGTGCCGGCCATCGACGGCCAATCGCGCGAGCGCATCCGCCTGGAGGGCGAGATACCCAGCGCGATCAACCCGCCCTCGGGCTGCGTTTTCCACACCCGCTGTCCGCGCAAGCTGGGCGAAATCTGCGAACTGCATGAGCCGCCACTGCTGGCAAGCGAGCCGGGCCATGAGATCCGCTGCCATATCCCGGCCGATGTGCTGGCCGGACTCCAGCACATCGCCGTCGACGAGAAGCGCTTTCCCTCGCGCCTGCCGAAATAACGCCGGCCTCTAGCCCTGCAGATGCTCCTTGAAGAAGGCGAGCGTGCGGGCCAGCGCCTTTTCATGGCTCGGCTTGTCGAAGCTGCCACGCTCATCGCAGCTGAAGCCGTGATCGGCCGGATAAGTGAAAACCTTCACCTCGGGCCGGGCAGCCTTGACCTTCTCCACATCGCTCATCGGGATTCCGTGATCCTTCTCGCCGAAATGCAGCATCACCGGCACCTTGGGCTTCTCATCGGCATGGGCTGCGATCGTGCCGCCGTAATAGCCGACAGCCGCTGAAACGCTGGAGAGGCGCGTTGCCGAGAGGAAGGCAAGCGAACCGCCCCAGCAATAGCCGACGACCCCGGTCTTGCCGGCACCCTTGAGAGCGTTGATGGCCGCCTGGACGTCCTTCATCGTGTCTTCGAGCTTGATCTTGCCGCGGATGTCGACGCCCTGCTTGATGGTCGCCTCGGTATAGCCGATATCGACGCCGCGCTCGGCGCGGTCGAACAAAGCCGGCGCGATGACGGTATAGCCCTGTTCGGCGAAGCGGTCGGCGATGTTGCGGATGTGATGGTTGACGCCGAAGATCTCCTGGCACACGACCAGCCCGCCCTTCGACGGGCCGTTCGGTTCCGCCTTGTAGGCGCCCAGTTTGAACCCGTCCGAAGCCGTGAGTTCGATCATCTTGCCCATGGCATATCTCCTGATTTGACCGGTGTTGGCGATTGAGAAGGGTGCCCTGGCCGCGATCCTAGCCTAGCGCGAACACGCCGGGAATCACGATCCGGCGAGTACCACAGTTGGATGCTGTGAGAATGCTGAGATACAATATCAACGTCACGCGCAGGAGTGCATCGATTGGCCGATCCCGCTTCGCAAGCCTATCCGCCGCTCGATCCCAGCCATATCGAGGGCTATCACGCCCATGTCTATTACGATCCGGCAACGAAGCCTGTCGCCAAGCGTTTGCGCGAGGCGATCGCGGCACGCTTCAAGGTCTATCTCGGCAGCTGGCATGACGAGCCGGTCGGGCCGCATCCCACATCGATGTATCAGGTCGCTTTCCCGGTTGCGGATTTTGCCGCCATCGTCCCGTTCCTGATGCTGAACCGCGAAGGCCTCAGCGTGCTGGTTCATCCGGTGACCGGCGAGGATTATCGCGACCATGCGAGCTTCCCGCTCTGGCTGGGCGAGCCGCTGCCGCTGCTGCTGGAGACGCTGCGCTAAGGGCCGCTAGTTCTCTGCCCGATAGCGCCGTGCCAGGCTCATCTGCCAGAGGCAGAGAAGCGGCGTTACCGCCAACTCCATCGTCAGTCCGCCAAGCATGGGACGCGAGGGAAGCCCGAGCGTCAGCACGCCGGCAAGACGCGCCAGTCCGCCGATGAACACGATGAAGGTCAGCAGCCGCATGGCGGCGCCCATGCGTTCGATCCTCGGCACAAGACTGAGGAAGCAGAGCCCGATGGCCAGCAGCAGGCCGGAAAGATAGCGAAACTGGCTGTCTTCGCTGATGCCCGTACCGCTCCCCCCTAGGCCACCATGATCGATCATCCGGCTGCCCATGACCACGCCGGCAAGGCCGGCGCCGATCGGAACCAGGCAAGCGGCAGCCATGACAAGTTGCAGGCCTAAACGCTGGCGCTGGATCGAACTAGCCATGGGCGTTGCTATCGCCATGGAGTGTATTCGAACGGCGCGACTGAACGGATCAGTCTTGCGCAGCATTTCGCTTCACCAATTCGTGACGCTGCCATGCGTCTATCGTGACTGAAGCCTCGCCCGGCGATCGCCATATGTCATGGGTGGGGCCCCGGAATTCGATCTGCATAATGCCGGTTCGCACCGGGCCCCGAGCGGATAAGGGTGAGTCATGACCAGAATTTCATATGCGTTCATTTTCGCTGCCGCTTTGTTGAGCAGCGTGCCGGGTGTCGTCGCGGCTGAAACCGTCCTGGCGGATTCTTCCGCCGACGAGACGGCGCTCTCCACGCTTGCCAATGAAGCGACCCAGGCGGGAACCGCCGCCGGCGTCGTCAATCAATGCCACAGCGATGCGGCGCCGATTCGGTCTGCGTTCATGCGCGCGCTCGATGGCGCAAAGCTCGATGATCTCACGCGCCGAAGCCTGTGGCAGCGCTACCGCTCCGCCGAATCCTCGGCCTTGACGGCACTCGCCGTCGCGCATGATGCCGATTGCACGGGCACCGACGCGATCATCGAGGACACGATCCGCCGCCTCAGAATGCCGGTGTCGTAGTTTTCTTCTCCCTCTCCGCACAGAGTGCTCTCCCCCTTGAAGGCGGAGAGGGAAGGACCTCACCGAGACTATCCCGAGCCCGTCCTGCGCCGTAGGCCAGCCATGCAGAGGCGGCGGTGTGCCCGCCGCGTCGCGGGGTGTAGGCTGGTGCCCACGAACGAATCGATCGATGCCAGTCAGCAGCATTAAGGCGCACAGTTTCGGCAGTCCCCGGCCCGGCTCATTGCTGGCCCCGCTGCGCAACGTCATTTATCGCCGCCTGTGGATCGCGGCCCTGTTCTCCAATTTCGGTGTCTGGATCCAGTCGGTGGCCGCCGCCTGGCTGATGACCTCCATCGCGCCGACGGTGGATTTCGTCGCCTGGGTTCAGGCCGCGACATCGCTGCCGCCGCTGCTCTTCACCGTCTTCGGCGGCGTGCTGGCCGACCGGTTCGACCAGCGCCTGGTCTTCCTGATCGCTCAACTCATCGTGCTGACGGTGGCGCTCTCGCTGTCGGTGCTCGACCAGTTTTCGCTGATGACGCCCTGGCTGCTGCTGGGCCTGACCTTCGCGCTGGATAGCGGCTCGGCGCTGCGCTATCCCGCCTATCAGACGACGATCTATGACCTGCTGCCCCGCGAACAGATTGCCAGCGCCCTGGTGTTGAGCAGCATCGGCTGGAACATTGCCCGCGCCGCGGGACCTGGCCTCGGCGGCTTGATCATCGCGACGATGGGCGTGCAGGCGGCGTTTGCCATCAATGCGCTGTGCAACGTCTACATCATCTTTGTGCTGTTCCGCTGGCGCCGGCAGAAGACGTTCACCAAGGCGCCGCCCCAGGGCAGCATCTGGGCGGCGCTGGCCGATGGTTTCGTCCATGTCCATGCCACGCCGACGATCCGTGCCGCCATGGTCCGCTGTTTTGTGCTGACGCTGTTTTCGGCGGCGCTCTGGTCGCTGCTGCCGCTGGTGGCCAAGAACATGGTGGGCGGCGGACCGTCGGTCTATGGCTTGATGCTGGGGGCGCTGGGTATCGGTGCTCTCGGCGGGGCCGGCTGCATCGCCTGGATGCGTGACCATCTGGGCTATCGCCGTCTGTTCGCGATCTCCAGCATATGTCTTGCCGCCAGCACGCTTGCCATGGCGACGATCAGCGCGCTGATACCGCTGCTCATCATCCTCGCCATCGGTGGGCTCGGCTGGATGATCTCGATGTCCACCTTCAACCTGGTGGTCCAGATGTCGGCCGCCGAGACCCATCGCGGCCGCGCCATCTCCGTCTATTACATCGCGCTTTTCGGCGGCCTGGCGCTGGGCAGCTGGGCCTTCGGCCATGTCGCCGAGAATTTCAGCGTGCGCACGGGATTGCTCGCGGCAACCGTTGGGCTTGCCGCCAGCCTGCTGCTCTATCGCGCCCGTTCTTCAGCGCCGCATCCCTTCAGCGAAAGCCCGGAACCCGCCCCCGCCGAATAGGCGCGGGCGTCGGCGTTAAAACCGCCCCGCCTGGAAATCCGCCACCGCCTGGTGCAGCTCCGCCGTCGTGTTCATGACGAACGGGCCGTATTTGGCGACCGGCTCCTTCAACGGCCGGCCGGCGAGCAGCAACAGACGCGCACCCTTGTCGCCCGCCTTCGCCTGGAATGACGAGCCAGTGCCGAGCAGCCCGATCTGGCCACGCTGCAGGGACTTTGCTTCGCCGGGCTCGCCGATCGAAGCATCGCCGTCGAAGACAAAGGTGAACGCGTTGTCCTCGGCCGGCAGGGTGGTCTCGAAGTTTGCTCCTGCCGGCAGTTCGATATCGAGGAACAGCGGTGCCGTTGCCGCCGGCGCCACCGGTCCCGTTTTGCCAGCGAACTTGCCGGCGACGACTTTTACCCGCGCACCGGCCAGCGTGGCCACGACCGGCACATCGCCGGCAGGAATATCCTTGTAGCGCGGCTCGCTCATCTTCTCGGCGGCCGGCAGGTTGATCCAGAGCTGGAAGCCCTGCATCAGCCCGTCCTGCTGCTCCGGCATTTCCGAGTGAACGATGCCGCGGGCGGCCGTCATCCACTGTACGCTGCCAGGGCCGAGCAGGCCCTTGTTGCCCTTGTTGTCGTGATGGCGCATGCGCCCGGCGAGCATATAGGTCACCGTTTCGAATCCGCGATGCGGATGATCGGGAAATCCGGCGAGATAGGCTTGCGGATCGTCGGAACGGAATTCGTCCAGCATCAGGAACGGGTCGAGGTCGGGCAGCGCCTGCGTACCGATCACGCGCGTCAGCTTGACGCCGGCGCCATCGCTGGTGGGCTGGCCGGACAGCACGCGCAACACTTTTCGCGTGGCAGCGTTCACAGACTGGTCGAGGGCGGCATTAGCCTTGGTCATGATGTTCCTCCCGAAAAGAAGGTAGCGATATGGATGGCCTGTACCGGGCCTGCAAGAGGAGCAAACCCTTACCCGGTTTCGGTTTCGATACCACGGCTTCTATCGCCAAATTTATCGCCGTCGGGCGATCACCACGCCCAGCAGGATCAGCACCGTGGCAATGCCGAGCGGCAAAGTGGGGCGCTCGCCCAGCAGGAAAAAGGCGAGCACGAGGCCCGATAGCGGCTGCATGAATTGCAGCGTGCCCATGCGTGCGATGCCGCCATGGCCGAGCGCCCAATACCAGCCGATATAGCCGGCGATCGAGGTGATCCAGGCGAGGAACAGGACAGCGCCCCAGGCGAGCGGGCTTGCCGCGGGCAACGCCCAGCCGTCATTGGCGATCGGATAGACCGGCAGGACGAAGACCGAAGCGATGGCGATGCCCCAGAGGGTCGTGCCCATGCTGGCATAGCGGGCCTGGGTCAAGCGCGCGCCGGCGACATAGCCGCTCGCCGCCATGGCGCTTGCCAGCAGGATCAGCAAGTCGCCGGTGAGCGAGGAACTGGCCGCGCCGTTCGCGCTGCGGCTGGTGACCAGCACCACCTCGCCGGCAAAGGCGATCGTGCAGCCGAGCCACCAGCGCCCCGGCGGCCGGCGCCGTTCCACGGTGGCAGCGACCAGGCCGGTGAAAATCGGCAGGACAGCGAGGATCAGCCCGCCATGCATGGCGGAGGTCATGCGCTGCCCGATGCTGAACATGATCGGAAAGCCGATGAAGCCGCAAAAGGCGGATATGCCGAAGGCGAGGTAGTGCTCGCGCCGGGGCAGCGAAATGCGCAGCATCAGGACGAGCGGCAGCCCGACCAGTCCCCCCAGCACCGTGCGGGCGAGGCCGACGACCACCGGATCGATTTCCCGGGCGGCGATCTTGGTCAGCACCGAGGATGCACCCCAGAAGAGGACCACGACGAGTGCGACCAGGACCGGAAGCCAGCCTGTGCCGCGCTGTGATGTCATGAATTGCTCCCGGACTAACGGCTCTTTGCTAACCCTTGCCGAGGAAGCCTGCAACCCGGCGATTGTCCCGATACGTTCGGGCACTCCATGCACGGGAATTGAGGCGGGTTGCACCCCCGTGCCAATCTTTGCCCGCAAGGGGGAGTGGAAGCGAGAAGCAGCACGCCGCTCAAAACTCCCTCTCCGCCCTTCAGGGGGGAGGGTCAGGGTGAGGTGGGCTTCATCAACATTTGAGCGTTCCCCACCTCACCTTGCCTCTCCGCCCCCCGAGGGAGTTTGACTGCGGCTGATTCACGCCTAGGCCGATTGGGCTTAGGCGATCAGACGTGGGCGGAGAGGGAATGTAAAAGAACGCGCGGGCCGGCGTGGGGTGATAACCGGCTCTCTTACCCCACAGCCACCCATTGAGGGCGCCCCTTGACGCCGACCGGGGTGCTGGGAACTGTGGGCAGGAATGATCGCCCCCTTCGACCCCGCTTTGCTGGATCCCAAGCGCCTGCTGCTTTTACTGGGCCTGGCCCTGTTTTTCGGCGTGGCTTTCGAGGGCTTCTATCACACCGCGCCGCGCAAGCCGCCGGGCGGTATCCGCACATTCCCCCTGCTGGCGCTGCTGGGGGCCGGCCTCTACGCCATCGAGCCCAGCCAGGCTCTCGCCTTCCTCGCCGGGCTGCTGATCCTGGGCTTCTGGCTGTTCGTCTATTACCGCAAGATCGTGCTGCGCCATCTGGCCGAGGGCGAGGATGAGCCGGGCGACGGGCTCGTGCCGCCGCTCTGCAATCTGATCGCCTATCTGCTGGGCCCCGCGGCCTTGCTGGCGCCGACCTGGTTTTCCGTCGGGCTGGTTGTGGCGGCCGTGCTGCTGGTGGGTGCGCGCGAAAAGCTGCATGGCTGGGCCTATCGCGTTCCCGGCGGCGAAATCCTGATCCTGGGTCAGTTCCTGATCCTGAGCGCGATCGTGCTGCCTTTGCTGCCCAACGAGCCGGTGACGAGCTGGACCGCGATCACGCCCTATCAGGTCTGGCTCGCCCTCGTTGTCATCTCCGCGCTTTCCTATGCTAGCTATCTCGCGCAACGCTATCTGCCCTTCGGGGGCAGCATCACCATCGCTTCCCTGCTGGGCGGACTCTATTCCTCGACAGCCACGACGGTTGTGCTGGCGCGCCGCCTGCATGGCGCCGAGACGGCGGCCCTGCCGGAAATCAAATCGGGCATGCTGCTGGCGACGGCCCTCATGTATTTGCGGTTGGGCGTCATCATCGCCGCGTTCAACTTTCCGCTGGCCCGATTGCTGGCGCCGGCCCTGGCCGTTCTGCTGTTCCTGGCGCTTGCCTTGGCGCTCCTCCTGCGCGCGCGCCATCATGTCGAAGCCAGCGCCGCCATGATCAAATCCGACCAGCCGGCCAACCCGCTGGAGCTATCGGCGGCGGCGGTCTTCGCGCTTTCCTTCGTCGCCGTCAGTCTCGCCTCGACCTGGGTCAAATCCGCCATCGGCGCATCGGGACTGCTCTGGCTTGCGGCCATCGTCGGCGTGACCGACATCGATCCCTTTGTCCTGAACCTGGCGCAAGGCGGGCTCACCGGCACGACAACCCAGATCCTGACGGCGGCCGTGCTGATCGCGGCATCCTCCAACAATCTGCTGAAGGCCGCCTATGCCCTGGCCTTTGCCGGGGGCTCGCGCGGTACCACGCCGGCGGCAGCCCTCGCCGGTCTTGCGGCCGCCGGCTTCGCCATTGCGGCCTGGCTGTGGTAGGCCGCCTTCTCCTGGTTTCAGCGTTGGTTGCGCTCTTGATGCCGGCTCTCTGCGCACAGGCGGCCGAGCCGGTGCTGAAGGTTGAGATCGGTAGCGCCTCGCGCAGCTTTACCCGCGCCCAATTGCTCGCTGACCCGGATCTGATCACCATCGACGTGCCCCTCGACAATGCCTATGGCGGGCCCATGCGCTATCGCGCCTTGCCGCTGGAACATCTTTTGGCCGGCCTCGATCTGCCGCGCGACCAGGTGCTGGAATCGGTGGCGAGCGATGGATTCATCGGCCTGCTGCCCGGCGATCTCGTGCTGCATCCCAAA
Organism: Dongiaceae bacterium; assembly: GCA_036493015.1. Lineage (GTDB taxonomy): Bacteria > Pseudomonadota > Alphaproteobacteria > Dongiales > Dongiaceae > DASXQK01. The sequence goes on from DASXQK010000346.1 coordinate 23,695, forward strand.
GCCGATGCCGCCCGCGCATATCTCGCCATCGAGCCGCCGGATGCGCCATGGCCGAACCTGCCCGGCGGCAAGCTTACGGCCGGTCCCTTCTACATTGTCTGGCTCAATCCCGCGGCGTCGGGCGTGCGCAGCGAGCAATGGCCCTATCGGGTGGTGACGGTCCGCAACACGGATTCTCCGGCCAAGCGCTGGCCGCAGCTTGCCGTTGACCCCCATCTTCCCGCCGACGATCCCGTGCGGACCGGCCAGGCATTGTTCGTCACTCAATGCCTTGCCTGCCACAAGATGAACGGAGCAGGCAGTGCAGTCCTCGGCCCCGATCTCAATCTGCCGGAGAACCCGACCGAGTATTTCCAGCCCGATGCGCTGAAGCGCTATATCCGCGAACCCTCGTCGCTGCGCCACTGGCAGGGCATGCAGATGAAGGGCTTCAGCACCGCGACGCTCAGCGAACGCGAGATCGACCTGATCGTCGATTATCTCGCCCATATGGCCAGGCGAAAACTCTCGCCATAACGATGGGTAAAATCCGTCTGCCGAAACCTGACGACGGTGTTGCCTGGGTCACCGGCGGCAGCAGCGGTATCGGCCGCGCGCTCGCTTTGCGGCTGGCGGAGGCGGGCTGGGTTGTCATCATCAGCGCGCCTGATGCCGAAGGGCTCGACGAAGTCGCGGCGGCGGACCCGCATAAGCGCATTCGCACGGCACAGCTGGACGTAACCGACGAGCCTGCGGTCATGCGAACGGTCGACGATATCGAGCAGCGTTTCGGCAATATCGCGCTCGCCGTTCTGAATGCCGGCACCTATAGCCCGGTTTTCGTCGCGGATCTGGCGACGGCGCCATTTCGGGCGATGATCGAGGTCAACGTCATGGGCGTCGTGCACTGCCTCGCCGCCCTGCTGCCGCGACTGCGCGGGCGAAAATCGGGCCAGATTGCCATTACCGCCTCGCCGGCCGGGTATCGCGGATTCTATGGTGGGGGGGCCTATGGCCTGACCAAAGCCGGGCTGATCAACATGGCCGAGGCGCTTGCCCCGGAGCTGGAGCGCGACGGCATCCGGCTGCAGATCTGCAACCCGGGTTTCGTGGCCACGCCAATGACCGCGCACAATCCGTTTGCAATGCCCCTCCTGATGACGGCGGACGCCGCGGCGAAAGCGTATCTCCGCGGTGTGCAGCGCGGCCGGTTCGAGATTGTCTTTCCCTGGCGCGCGGTCTGGAAGATGAAGGTCTTGCGGGCGCTGCCCTATGCACTGGCGCTGCCGTTATTGCGGCGGACGCTGCCGAAGGAATAGCCGACGAACGGGGCCTCGATTACGGCCTCGCCACCGCAAGCTGCTTCAGATCGATGCGGCCCATGCTGAACCCTACCTCGCAATAAGCGAGATAGTAGTTCCACATCCGGCGGAAGCGTTCGTCGAAGCCGAGCTGGCGGATTTCCGGCCAGACAGATTCAAAACGCTGGCGCCATTGCGCGAGCGTCATGGCGTAATGGGCGCCAAAACCGGAATCGTCCAGCCATTCGAGCCCGGCCGCCTTCACCTGGCTGCGCAGCGCCGAAGGCGAAGGAAGCATGCCGCCGGGAAAGACATAGCGCTGGATGAAATCTGCCTTGCGCCGGTATGATTCGAAGAACTCATCGGCGATAGTGATGATCTGCAGCGCCGCCACGCCGCCGGGCTTCAGCCGCTCGAAGATCTGTTTGAAGAAGACGGGCCAATAGCGCTCGCCCACCGCCTCGAACATTTCGATGGAGGCGATGCGGTCGAACCGCTCGGCCACGTCGCGATAATCCTGCTGGCGCACGGTGATGCGCTCGCTGAGGCCTTCCCGCTGAATGCTCGCCTGGGCAAAATCATGCTGCGCGGGCGAGATGGTGACGGCCGTGATGCGGCAGCCGATCTCCTTCGCCGCCCAGCGCGCAAAGCCGCCCCAGCCGCAGCCGATCTCCAGCAGTTCATGATTGGGCTTCAGGTCGAGCAGGCGGGCAATGCGGCTGAACTTGTTGAGCTGTGCCTTGGCCAACTCGTCCGCCGGGGTTTCGAAAATGGCGGCGGAATAGGTCATCGTGTGATCGAGCCAGCGCCGGTAGAACTCGTTGCCGAGATCGTAATGGCGGCGGATGTTGCGCTTCGAGCCGGTCCTGGTGTTGGGCTGGGCGATATGAGAGACGCGCGCCTTCAGCCGCGCCCAAGGCGTGCCGGGCAGCGATTCCGGCGTCTTGTCGAGATTGACGGCGCCGTAATGCAGTACGGCGGCCAATTCCGGCGTATCCCATTCGCCGTCGAGATAGGATTCGGCAAAGCCGAGCGCGCCGCCGAAGATCAGCCGGCGCAGCGCGCGCCAATGGCGGATGTGCACAGCCGCCACAGGCCCCTCATGGCGGCCGCGCTGTTCGATCGCAGCCCCATCGGGACCGGCAATCTGGATCGTGCCGTGCTCGGCCGCACCCAGCAGCGAGGTCAGCACGCGGCGATGGAGCGCTGCGCTGATCTGCTTCACGCGCCGTCACTCATGACGGATAGTGCCAACTCGTCGACAAGGTCATGACCCCCTCGGGCAGCATCAGCCCAAAACGATAACGTCCCGTGGCCGGAAAGAAAGGCGAAACAAAAGGGCCTTGGCGTCTTTTGCCTGGCCCGCAGGCTGAAGCTGCGTCGTTCTGTCGCAGGTCTTGCGATGGTATCGAGACAAGCCTATTATATCTAGTGTTACAGTATGGTCAGTTATCAATGAACCCGGACCCCACCATGACCGATCGTCAGCCAGAGCCCAATATGGGCTTTCTTCTCGCCGATGTTGCCCGCCTGATGCGCCGCAACTTCGATCGCCGCGCCCAGCAAATCGGGCTGTCCCGCGCTCAATGGCAGGTTCTCGCCTGGCTCAAGCGCAATGAAGGGATTTCCCAAGCCGCGCTCGCCGACCTGCTCGAAATGTCGCCCATGACCCTGGTGCGGCTGATCGACAAGCTGGAGACCGCCGGCCTCGTCCAGCGCCGGCCGAAGCCTGGCGACCGGCGCAGCTATCAGCTTTATCTCGCCGATCATGCCCATCCGCTGCTCGACCGATTGTGGGACATGGGGGCAGAGACTCGCCGCCAGGCCCAGGCCGGCATGTCGAAGATGCAGGAAATGATGCTGGTCGAGGCGCTGAATACCATCCGCCGCAATCTTGTGGAGGCGGATTCCGATCCGGCCAATCGCCCGGTGAAATTGCAGGCCGTCGAAAATGCCTGACGACAAGGCCAAGGCGCCGGCGCCCCCAGCGCCCGCGTCGCCGGCACCGGAGACAAAAACGGCGGCGGGCAAGGCATCTGGATTGCGCGCACCAGTGAAACCGGTGGAAACGCCGCCGGCGAAGAAACGCGGCCGCAAGCTCGTGCGGCTGGTGCTGCTGGTCATCGTTCCGGTGATTGCGCTGATCATCGCCGCCGGCTTCTATCTGACCGGCGGGCGCTATGTCGGCACCGACGACGCCTTCACCAAGGCCGATACCGTACCGGTAAGCGCCGATATCTCGGCGCGGGTCGTCGCCATCGAGGTGCATGACAACCAGCAGGTCGAGAAGGGGCAGGTGCTGTTTCGCCTCGACGATGAAACCTTCCGCCTCGCTTTGGCAAAGGCCGAGAGCAAGCTGGTCCAGACCCGCAACGACATCACTGCCCTGCAGGCGAACTACCGGCAGAAACAGGCTGACTTGGCCGCGATGAAAGCACAGCTTTCCTTTGCCCAGAATGAGTTCGCCCGCCAGGCCGACCTCGCCGCCAAGGGCTATGCCGCAAAGTCCAAGCTCGACGATACCAAACGCGCCCTGGACATGGCGCGCCAGACGACCAATGGCGACCAGCAGGCGATCGACGCCATCGTCGCCCAGCTTGGTGGCGATCCGGACAAGCCGGTGGAGCAGCAGGCCTCGTACCTGCAAGCGGTGGCCGAACGCGACCAGGCGGCCCTCGATCTGCGCCACACGGTTGTCGTCGCACCCTCTGCCGGTACCGTGGGTCAGGTGCCGAGCCTGCAGGTCGGCATGTATCTCACCGCCGGAACCCAGGCCTTCAATCTGGTGCGCACCGACGCGATCTGGGTCGAAGCGAATATGAAGGAGACGGACCTGACTTATGTGCGTCCCGGGCAGGAGGCGACGATCACCATCGACACATATCCCGACCGGACCTGGAAAGCGAAGGTGACCAGCATCAGCCCCGCCAGCGGCAACGAGCTATCGGTATTGCCGGCGCAGAACGCCACAGGCAACTGGGTGAAGGTCGTCCAGCGCATCCCGCTGCGCCTGGAGATCGAAGCCGCGGCCGGCGATCCGCCGCTCAGCACCGGCATGAGTGCGGTGATATCGATCGATACCGGCCATCGCCGCCGTCTGCCCTTCATTTCCCGCGCGCTTGCCGGCTCCGGGCAGGACTAGCGGGCGCAAGCAGCCATGGCCTTGTTCGGCCGCCAGCGCGACACACCCCATCGCGGCGCCATCACCGTCGCGGTGATGCTTGCCACGATCATGCAGGCGCTCGATACCACGATCGCTAATGTCGCTTTGCCGCATATGCAAGGCAGCCTCGGCGCCACCCAGGACCAGATCTCCTGGGTATTGACCTCCTACATCGTCGCCGCGGCGATCATGACGCCGCCGACGGGTTTCCTCGAAGGCCGCTTCGGCCGCAAGCGGTTGTTCCTGGTGGCCATTGCCGGCTTTACCGTCGCCTCCATGCTCTGCGGGGCTGCCACCTCGCTGGAAGAGATCGTGCTGTTCCGCATGCTGCAGGGTGTGTTCGGTGCCGCCTTGGTGCCCCTGTCCCAGACGGTACTGCTGGACACATATCCCCATGAGCAGCACGGCCAGGCCATGGCGATCTGGGGCATGGGTATCATGGTGGGGCCGATCCTTGGCCCGACGCTGGGCGGTTATTTGACCGAGTTCTACAACTGGCGCTGGGTTTTCTACATCAACCTGCCGGTGGGCATTTTGGCTTTCCTCGGCGTCATGGCCTTCGTCGGGGAAACGAAGATCCGCAAGGTTCCCTTCGACGTGCTGGGCTTTGCCTTCCTCAGCCTGGCGCTGGGCGCTCTCCAGATGGCGCTCGACCGCGGCCAGTTGAAGGACTGGTTCAGCTCGTCGGAGATCGTTATCGAATTTTCGCTGGGCATTTTCGCGCTCTACGCCTTCATCGTGCAGATGTTCACCGCCGAGCATCCCTTCCTCAGCCCCGCCATGTTCAAGGACCGGAACTTCGTTACCGGGCTGCTGTTCATTTTCATCGTCGGCATCATCCTGCTGGCAACATTGGCGCTGCTGCCGCCCTTCCTGCAGGATCTCATGGGCTATCCCGTGCTGACCGTGGGCTATGTGCTGGCGCCGCGCGGCATCGGCACGCTGATCGCCATGTCCATTGTCGGCCGCGTCATCGCGCGAATGGACCCCCGCATCCTGATCCTGACCGGCTTCCTGCTGGCCTCGTATTCGCTTTATCAGATGTCACAGTTCACTCTCGACGTGTCGGAATGGATGCTGGTATGGAGCGGCTTCATCCAGGGGCTGGGGCTGGGCTTCATCTTCGTGCCGCTGACGACCATCGCCTTCGCCACGCTCGATCCGAAGCTGCGCACGGAAGCTGCCGGGCTCTACAGCCTGGTGCGCAATATCGGCAGCAGTATCGGCATTTCCGTGGTGACGGCTCTGCTGGCGCGGTTCATCCAGGAAAACCACATGAACCTGGCCTCGCATGCCACCATGACCAACCCGGCCCTCCATTCGCAAGCCGCCCAGCAATTCTGGAACCTTGCGACGGTGCAGGGCCGTGCGGCGCTGGATCTGGAGATCAACATCCAGGCCGCCACCATCGCCTATCTCAACGACTTCAAGCTGATGATGTATGTGATGCTGCTGGCGGTACCGATGCTGATCATCATGCGCCGGCCCAAGCGCCGCATCGCGCCGACGGCCGAGCAGATGGTGATGGAGTAACGTTCACCCTCACCCCAACCCTCTCCCGCAAGCGGGAGAGGGAGCGCGCCGCCGCCTTCCTCCTCGCCCCCATGTTAGTGGGAAAGAGGATCGAGGTGACGGGGTCTTTGACTTAGGCGTGATCGCCGATGACCAGCAAATGGCAGCGCATATGGTCCAGGATTGAATAATCCCGGGCGGGATCGACCAGCTTCTGCAACGCAGTCTTGTGACGATGGGCGATGACCAGCAGATCGGATTTGGTCTCCGTGGCCGCCGTCGTAATCGCTTCGGCTTCCTCGCTTTCGGTGCAATGCACCTGGACTGCGAACCCCTGTTCGCGCAGCCGGGCTGCCTCATCCTCCAGATCGCTGCGGAATTCCTCGATCATGCGGGCCGGCAGATCGCTGGGCGCATTGGCTTCGGCGATAAGGATAGCGGGATCCAGCGTGCATATCCCGAATAACACGAGTTCGCTCTTCAGCGCCGCGGCCAGTCGAACGCCTTCGCGCAGCGCCCTCTCGCTTTCGGGGCGCGGGTCGCAGGCGATCATGATGCGTTCGAACATTTCTCAATATCCTGGTGGGGGAACGAAGCCGCCGATTTGTTCGACGACGAGCCTCGCCGCGTCGATGGTGGTCAGGTCCTGCAGGTGATCGCCGATGATCTGCACGCCCAGCGGCAGGCCGGCCTTGTTAAGGCCCAGCGGCGTGACGGTTGAGGGCAGCAGCGCGACGCCGGAGATGCCGGCCCAGAAAAGCTGGGCGTTGGTATCTTCCGACTTGCCGTTGACGATGATGGTGCGGTCGATGCGCTCGCCCTTCTGGTCATGGGGCCAGGCAGGGCCGGCTGCTACCGGCGTCAACAGCACGTCCCATTCCTTGAAGAAATCATGCCAGGCCCAGCGCATTTTGCTGCGCTCCTCATGGGCCGCCAGCCAGTCGCGATGCAGCAGTACGGCCGCGCGGGTCACCACCGCGCGATAGCTTTCATCGGCCGGCGGCAATGCGGCGGCCCTGCGCTGCCACTCGGCGAAGATCTCAGGCGCAAGCCTGGCCGTGGTCACGCTGCGCAGCAACTTCACGTAGATCTGGTGCGAGCGGCGCATGTCGATGGATGGCCGGGCGTCATAGGAAACCTTGGCGCCGGCCTTTTCCAGCGTGCGGCCAAGGTCGATGATCTTCTCGGCATATTCCTCGTCGACGGCGCAATTCGGATCGCGCGCCATCACCGCGACGCGGTATTCGCTGAGCTTTGTCTTCCTGGGCTTCGGCAGCACCAGACGCCAGCCCGCCTCGTCCAGCGTGTCGGGTCCGGCCATCGTGCCCAGTGCCAGCGCCAGATCCTCGACCGTGCGGGCCAACGGACCGGAGACGGAAATATCCGTTTGCGCGACCGAGGCGCTGACCGTCTGTCCCCGCGGCGGCACGATGCCCCAGGTGGGCTTGTGGCCCATCACGCCGCAGTAATGCGCCGGGTTGCGGATCGAGGCGCCGATATCCGAGCCGAGCTCGAGCGCGGTCAGCCCCGCAGCCAGGGCGGCCGAGGAGCCGCCGGACGAACCGCCCGGCGTCTTGGCCAGGTCCCAGGGATTGTTCGTAGTGCCGTAAATCTCGTTGAAGCTTTGCCAATCGGCCAGCAGCAGCGGCACATTGGTCTTGCCGAAGATCACCGCGCCGGCATTGATCAGCCGCTGGGCCGCCACCGAATTGCTGCGCGAGATGTTGTTGCGCATGGCGGGAATGCCCCAGGTCGTCGGCGAGCCCAGCAGGTCGAAGGATTCCTTGATGGTCATGGGCAGGCCATGCAAGGGCCCCCACATCTCCCCCTTTGCCAGCGCCGCATCGGCCTGGGCCGCGCGCGTTCGCGCGCCCTCGATATCCATCCAGATGATGGCATTGAGGGCCGGGTTGAAGCGCTCGACGCGCTGCAAATAGTGATTCAACAATTCCAGGCTGCCGATTTCTCGGCTGCGGATCATGCCCGCCAGGCGATGGGCGGGGTAAAAGGCAATATCGCTCACGCTTGTTCCCTCTGTTGCCGCAAGCAGCGGTCGGCTAATTTCGGCAGCCTAAGTCGGTTATCGGTTGCCGGGCAAGGCTGAGGACGGTAACTGCTCGACGGCTGTGGCGCGACAATCTCAGGATCAAGGCTAAATCGGGCTTTCAATCGATCGGCTTCAACCCTCGGCGTTATTCCTGCTCGACAATAGGAGAGAGACACATGAAATCCCGCGCCGCCGTCGCCTTCGAGGCGAAGAAACCGCTCGAAATCGTCGAGGTCGATCTGGAAGGCCCGAAGGAAGGCGAAGTGCTGGTCGAGGTGAAGGCGACCGGTGTCTGCCACACCGATGAATTCACCCTCTCGGGCGCCGATCCGGAAGGATTGTTTCCAACCATTCTGGGCCATGAAGGTGCGGGCGTGGTGGTGGACGTCGGCCCCGGCGTTAAATCCCTGAAGAAGGGCGACCATGTCATTCCGCTCTACACGCCGGAATGCCGGGAATGCGAATACTGCCTGAATCCCAAGACCAATCTCTGCCAGAAGATCCGCGGAACCCAGGGCCAGGGCCTGATGCCCGACGGCACCAGCCGCTTCTCCTACAAAGGCAAGAAGATCCACCATTACATGGGGACCTCCACATTCTCCAATTTCACCGTGGTGCCGGAAATCGCGCTGGCCAAGATCCGCAGCGACGCGCCCTTCGACAAGGTCTGCTATATCGGCTGCGGTGTGACCACCGGCATCGGCGCGGTGATCAACACGGCGAAGGTCGAACCGGGCGCCAACTGCGTGGTCTTCGGCCTGGGCGGCATCGGCCTCAACGTGCTGCAGGGGCTTCGCCTGGTGGGTGCCCGCATGATCGTCGGTGTCGACCTCAACCCGGACCGCGAGGCCTGGGGCAGGAAGTTCGGCATGACCCATTTCGTCAACCCGGCCAAGGTCGAGGGCGACCTGGTCAAGCATCTGGTCGATCTGACCGGTGGCGGCGCCGATTACAGCTTCGAATGCATCGGCAATGTGAAGGTCATGCGCACGGCGCTGGAATGCGCGCATAAGGGCTGGGGCCAATCGATCATCATCGGCGTGGCGGGTGCTGGCCAGGAAATCACGACCCGGCCCTTCCAGCTCGTTACCGGCCGCTCATGGCGCGGCACGGCCTTTGGCGGCGCCCGCGGGCGCACCGATGTGCCCAAGATCGTCGACTGGTATATGGACGGTAAAATCCAAATCGATCCGATGATCACCCATCAGATGCCGCTGAGCGACATCAACAAGGCCTTCGATCTGATGCATGCGGGCAAATCGATCCGCAGCGTGGTTAATTTTTGAGTGTGGGAGCGACTGCCTCGCAGGGAAGTTGAATGTCGAAGCTGGTAAAGACGCCGCCTGAATCGACGGATGGTCAGCGCGGACCGATTGGTGAGGAGCAGGAGCGGCGCCAGGTACTTCAGAGCCTGGGGCGTTTTGTCACCGTTAGCGCGCCGGCTATTGCGGTGCTGCTGGCTGCCGATGGAAAGCCGAGCCGTGCTGCCGGCACATCCGGCGTAACCGGGGCTAGCGGGCCGGGAGGCACCGGCCCGACTGGACCCACCGGCTCGACCGGATTTACGGGGCCCACCGGCCCTACGGGACCTACCGGCTCGACCGGATTTACGGGGCCTACCGGCCCGACGGGCCCTACCGGCTCGACTGGATTTACAGGACCCACCGGCCCAACGGGAGCAACCGGCCCGACAGGGTCCACAGGGCCTACCGGCGCAACAGGCCCAGACTAATCATTTTGAAAGATGATTGGCGCCAAGTCGCGGCGCCGGCTGTCCCTCAATCCGCCTTGCGTTCAGTGAGCGCCGGCGGGGCGAGGGAGCGCGCGGCCGCCCTGGTCTGGCGCCGCTCGCGATAGCGGCTCCATTGCTGGTCGACGAGCACGCCGATCAGGATCACGCCGCCCATCACCGCGAAATTGAGCGATGAGGGAATGCCCAGCAGATTGACGAGGTTCTGCAGCTCCTGCAGCAGGATCGTGCCCAGCAGCACGCCGACGATCGAGCCCTCGCCACCGCGCAGGGAAAACCCGCCCAGCACCGCGGCGGCGATGGCATAGAGCTCATAGAAATTGCCATGGCTCGCGGGCGAGATCGAGCGCGTATACATGGCGAAATAAATAGCGGAGATCGCCGTCAGCACGCCGCAGATGACATAGGCGGCGACGATCACCTGGTTCGTGCGGATGCCGGAATATCGAGCCGCCTCCTCGTTCTTGCCGACGGCATAGAGATAGCGCCCGAACACCGAACGGTGCAGCACCACCCACATGATCAATGCCACGATCACCATGGCGATGAAGGAGTTCGGCACGCCGTGAAAGCGGCCTGCCGTCAGATATTCCAGGGTCGGGAAATTCTGCCCGAAGGCAAAGCCGGCCGTCGCATCCTGGGTATAGAACCTTGCGATGCCGCGATAGATCAGCAGGCCGCACAGGGTGACGACGAAGGGCTGGATACGCAGCTTCGTGATCAGCAGGCCATGGATGAGACCGACGACCAGACCCAGCCCCAGCATCAGCAATACCGCGATGGGCCAGGGGATGTTCTCGACCGCGATGAAATCGACGAATAACACGCCGACCAGCGCGATCATGGAGCCGACGGAGAGTTCGATGCCGCCGGTGATGATGACGAAGGCCTGGCCGATGGCCGAAAGCCCGAACAGGCCAACGAGATTCGAGGTGTTGGAGATATTGATCGGCAGCAGGAAGCGCGGGTTCAGAAACGTGACGACGGCGCCCACCACGAGGATGAGGATAAGCAGGCCAAGGTCTTTTTTGTTCATGCGTTCTCCTGGCCCAGAGATTTGCCGACAATTGATTTGCCGACCGCAAGCCGCAGGATGTTCTCCTCGCTGAAGCGGTCGTGATCGAGAATGCCGGTGATGCGCCCCTCATGCATGACCGCGATGCGGTCGGAGACGCCGATGACCTCTTCCATGTCGCTGGAGATCATCAGCACGGCCACGCCCTCATCGGCAAGGCCGCGCATCAGGCGATAGATCTCCGATTTGGCGCCAATGTCGATGCCGCGGGTCGGCTCATCCAAAATCATCACCTGGGGCACCATGGCGAGCCATTTGGCCAGCACCACCTTCTGCTGGTTGCCGCCCGAAAGCGTGCCGGTGCGGGTCGCCACATGCGGGGTTTTGATGCCCAGGCTACGGCGCTGTTTTTCGGCGGTCGCCATTTCGCGGCTGCGCGAGACGAGGAAGCCACGGGCGTGGAAGATAAGGTTGGGCAGCGAGATATTCTCGGCCACCGGCAGATCAAGCAGAATGCCCGCCGCCTTGCGATCCTCCGGAACCAGGAAGATGCCTTGTGCGATGGAGGCAGCAGCACTGCCGAGGCGAAGCGGCTTGCCATGGAGTGCCACATGTCCGCCGAGTGCGCGATCGATGCCGAAGACTGTGCGGGCAAGTTCCGTGCGGCCGGCGCCGACGAGGCCGGCAAGGCCCAGGATTTCTCCACGCCGTACCTCGAGATTGACCGCCACGGTGGGATACGTGGATGTCCTGAGATCGCTCGCCCGCAACGCCACATCGCCGGCGGCGCGGCCGGATGCTGCAAACCGTTCCTTCAGCTCGCGGCCGATCATCAGGCGAACCATGCGGTCATGGTCGATCTCGCCCTGCTCGAGGGTGCCGGCGAGCTTGCCGTCGCGCAGCACGATCACCCGATCGGCGGCGCGCTCGACCTCATGCAGGCGATGGGAGATGAAGATGACGCTGATGCCCTCGGCCTTCAGCCCGGCGATGACCTCGAGCAGGCGGTCGGTCTCGGCAATGGGCAGGCTTGAGGTCGGCTCGTCCAAAATCACGAGCCTGGCATCGACGGACAGCGCCTTGGCGATTTCCACCATCTGGCGCTGGGCCAGCGAGAGTGCGGCCACCGGCGTGGCAGGCCTGAAGTTGGCGCCGACGCGCTTCAGCAGGGGTGCCGCCATGGCATGCAGCCTTTTCTGGTCGATCAGCCAGCCGGCGCGGCGCGGCTCGCGGCCGATGAAGATATTGGCGGCGACGTCGAGATTGTCGAACAGGTTCAGTTCCTGATGGACGAAGGCGATTCCCGCCTTGATGCTGTCGGCGACGCTGAGCGCAGGGGATTGTACGCCATCGATGGTGATCGAGCCCTGGTCGGGCGCGACAATGCCGCCCAGGATTTTCATCAGCGTCGATTTGCCCGCGCCATTCTCGCCGACCAGGCCGATGACCTCGCCGGGTGTCACGCTCAATGAAAATCCGGACAGCGCGACCACGCCGGGGTAGCTCTTGCGGATGCCGGCAAGACTGAGAAATGGAGCGGCAGGCGCCGTGGCAGCCGCGCCCCTGGAAGCCGCAATGAGGGCGTCGGCCTTCATGGCAAAAGGCTAGGCGAGCGGACTGGGGCCCGCAAGGCAGATCGGCGCATCGCGCGGGCGATGATGGCCCGGTCCCCGAGGGGGAGCCGGGCCAATCGCGATCAGTTACCCTGCATCGCCTTCAGATTGGCGGCATAGGCATCCACATCGTCTTTGCCGATGATTTTGGTCGGCACGATGATCAACTTGTTGGCCGGAATGCCGGATTTGTCGTTCTTGACATAGGCGGCCATCAGCTTGAAGCCCTGATAGGCCCATTCGAAGGGCTGCTGCACCACGGTGCCGGCGATGGTGCCTTCCTTGACGCCGCCCAGCGTAATCGGGTCGTCGTCGAAGCCGATGACGGTGATCTTGCCCAGCTTGCCGGCATCGCGCAGCGCCTCGTAAATGCGCGGCGTGTTGTAGGAATAGAAGCCGACCATGCAGGTAACGTCAGGGCTCGCCACCAGGGCGTCCTCGACATTCTTCTTGGCGCGGGCCTGGTCGATATCGTCGCCCCGCACGTCGGTCATCGTAATGCCCGAGCCCTTGAGCGCGTCGTTGAAGCCCTGGATACGCTCCTTGGCATTGTCGGCGCCCAGCAATCCGACGAAGCCGATGCATTTGCCGCCATTGGGCATTGCTTTCTTGGCGATCTCGCCAGCCTGTGTGCCGGCATCGACATTGGAGGAGCCGATATAGGCGATGCGGTTGGTTTGCGGCGCGTCGCTGTCGGTGGTGAAGAGAGCGGTCTGGGAAGCAATCGTGTTCAGCCCGTCGGTCGAGGTCTTGGGGTCGACGGCGGAAACCATGATGCCCTTCACCCCGGCGGTCACCAGATCGTTCATCAGGGTCTGCTGAATGGCGACCGAGGATTGTTCGGGGTATTTCAACACCAGCTTGAAGTCGGGCAGTTCGCCCTGGGCTTTTCTCATGCCCGCCTCGGCGGCTTTCCAGAAGTCGGACGAACCGTTCACGACGAAGGCCAGTGTCGGCTTGTCGTCGGCTGTGGCCGGCATCAGGGTGGCGCCCAGCATCAGGCCAGCGGCCAGCAGGGCTGCAAGTTTGACAGTCGATTTCATCAGGCTTCCTCCCAAGGTTGTCCGTGATCGCGGCATTTCGTTGTCCTTAACTCAAGCCGTGGGGCATTCCCCGCCAGCGTCCCGGGCGGCGAAAAGCCCACCCCCCACGCGCAAATACAACCATATCGCAGGTGCCGAAATTGTTAACTTGCATAAATTTGCCCTCGATTTCGGGCGAAGCGCCGGACTGTTGCCCCCGAGTTGTTGAACCGCGGCCCGTTGCCCGTCAGGCTGCGCCAATCATGGTTTCCCTACCGGCATCGCCGCGGACAATTCTCGATGTATCGAGCATCGTGCGATGGACGGGTACGCCAACCGGCATCCTCCGCGTGGAGCATGCGCTCGCCATCCATGCTCTGAGCGAGCGGCCGGATGTGATTCTTGCCGTATACGATCCGCTGAGGTTTGCCTTTCGGGAGGTATCCAGGGCGTGGGCCGATCGTCTCGTTGGCTGGAAATTTGCGATCGATGTCATGTCGTTCGACAGCCGCCGCCACTGGTCTTTCCTTCGCCGCCTGCGCAAGCCTCGTCATCCGCTGTTCATGGCGCTCGAACGCCGACGCATCCAATGCAGGTCGCCGGCCCTGCATCGCGCCGTCGAATTCGTTCAATTGATGCTCTACGCCGGTGCCGGTTTGCCGGCGGCCTGCATCGATGGCAGGGACGAGCGATACGGAATTGTTCCGGCGGAACTCGCCCTGGGAGAAACGCTGGCGCTGGGGCCAGGGGATACGGTCTTCACCGCCGGTTATGACTGGGGTAATCAGCAGCCCGACCACATTCTGACGCTGCGGCGGCGCCACGGCTTCCGCTATGTCGTCATGTGTTATGACGCCCTGGCGCTGAAGTTTCCGCAGTTTCTGCCGACCCATGTCGTCAGCGCTTTTCGCCGGCACTGGGGCGTGATGTTCTGGGCGGCGGACAGGATTCTCGCGGTTTCCCATCACGTCAGGGACGATATCCGTGAGCGCTGTTCTCTGGCCAATATCAAGCCGGCCGACATTTGCGTTGTCCCGCCCGGCGTCGACCCACCGCGCGATCAACCGCCACAGCCCTTGCCGGATAGCGTCGAGGCTGGGCGGTTCATCCTCTATGTCAGCACGCTCGATCCGCGCAAAGGTCATGACATGCTGCTCGACGTCTGGGGCCGGCTCTTGGCCGCAGGCGTGCCGCAACGTCATCGATTCAAGCTCGTGCTGGTGGGCCGGCGCGGCTGGCGGGTCGATGCGTTGATGGACCGCATCGAACAGCACCCGGCCTTGGGCAACTCTCTGCTGCATTTGAGCGAGGCAGACGATACGCAACTCGCAGCCCTTTACGCGGCTGCGGCGTTCGGTGTGTTTCCCTCGCACTACGAAGGCTTCGGCCTGCCGATCGTCGAATTCTTCGCCCACGGCAAGGCTGTCATTGCTTCGAGCGCAGGCGCACTGCGCGAGACCGTAAACGGCTTGTCGCCCTGCATCGATCCTGGCGACGTTGAAGCCTGGCATGCGGCCATCGGTGCGTGGATCGAAAATCCGATGGCGCGAGAGGATTGCGAAGCAAAAATCCGAAGCTCTTTTGTCTGGCCCGACTGGAACGCAGCGGCCGCAAATATGTTCGCCGCCGCCGCGCCATCCGGTGAGCCAAAGCCCGCGCCGTTGCCGCCGCGCGTCCGGAAGCGCACCCGCGGACTGCTATGCGCGGGCCTTTACAGCTCGGGCTCGACCTGGATGTTCAACCTTGCCGTTGGAATGATGAAATCCGCCGGTGGGTCGCCGATAGCGACCGTCTATGCAGACGAATATGGCGGCGATGCAGAGTTTTTCGCCAAGGACTCAGCCGTCGTCTTCAAGTCGCACCGGCCTGGCCGCAGCTTTCGCGATCGCCTGAAGCGCGGCGATCTTTCCCTGATCCTCACCCTGCGCGAGCCTCGCGATGCGGTGGCTTCCCTGATGCTGCGCTGGGATCTCGATTTCGAGCTGGCGCTCGCTCGCGTCGAGTCAAGCGGCCATGCGCTAGCCAGGCTTGCCGGCCATCCAAAGCTTCTTCTGCGTTACGAGGAAGATTTCACGGGCAAAGATGAAACGCTTACGAATGTCGCACGATATCTCGGTATCGACGTGCCGCCAGAATTGCGTGCCGATCTTCGTGCCGGCCTCACGCAAGCCGCGGTGCGTTCGCAAATCGCGGCGTGGCGGAACGCTGGCTTGCTGGGGTTTGGCCGGCCCGATGCCGAGTTCGAGCCCGCAACGCATTGGCATGTGGGACATGTCGGTGACGGGAAGATAGGCAAGTGGCGGGCGGTGCTCAGCGGCGCGCAATCCGGGCGGGTGCTACGGGCCACCTCCGCATTCTGCGAGGCCTTCGGCTATCCGACACGTTGAGGGCACGACAAAAGGGAGCGTCGAAAATTATTTAGTCACACAAATCACCTGGCGTCGGTGGCCAGTCATGCCAAATAATGGGCTTTTGTCAGAGGGTTGCGATGTTGGGCCGCCGGTTTCGTCGTTGACCGGGCGGGTTGGCGATGGAAGAATGCCGCCGGCATATTGGAGGGGAAATCATGTCCAAATTGATCAAGACGCCGGGTTCCACGAAAGAGGGCCTCAACGGCCCGGCGGGCGAGGAGCAGGAGCGCCGGCAGGTGCTGAAGAAACTCGGGCGCTTTGCGACCGTGACAG
>DASXQK010000347.1:0-3328 GCA_036493015.1 Dongiaceae bacterium
TGCGCTGGAGCCGGAGCTGGAGCGCCAGACCAGGGCAGCGCTGGCCGCCCAGCGCCGCCCTTCGGAATCGCCGCTGGCGCAGATCTGCCGGCGGACGGATGAGACCAGCCGGCTGGCGTTGGCCCAAGCCTGGTCGGCGGAGGTCGCCAGACGCGCCCATCCGCCACTGGGCCCAATTGTGCGCCCGCGCCCGGCTGCGCGTGTGGGGCAGGGCGAGCGCTTGCGCTTGGGTTATCTCTCCAGCGATTTCCGCGATCACGCGGTGGCGCACCTCTCCGCCGCCGTCTTCGGCCTGCATGAGCGCAACCGGTTCGAGGTGATTGCCTATTGCGCCAATGCCGAAGATTCGAGTCTCGCGCGCCAGCGCATCGTCAAAGGCTGCGACCGTTTCGTCGATGTGCAGGCCCTGGGCGATCGCCATCTCGCCGAGCGGATCGCAAGCGAAGGCATCGATATCCTGATCGACTTGAACGGCCTGACCGCGGCCAACCGGATGAGCGTGCTCGCGCTGCGCGCCGCACCGATCCAGGCGACGTGGCTGGGTTATCCCGGAACGACCGGTGCGGGCTTTGTCGACTATCTCATCGCCGATCCGGTTGTGGCTCCCACGGCCCACCAAGCCTTTTTCAGCGAGCAGCTTTGCCGCCTGCCGCATTGCTATCTGCCCCACGATCCGCAGGAGCCGATCGCGCCAGAGGCGCTGAGCCGCGCGCAATGGGGCCTGCCCGAAGGGAGCCTCGTCTTTTGCTCGTTCAACGCGCCGCAGAAACTCGACCACGCGACCTTCGATATCTGGCTTAGCCTGCTGCGCGATGTGGTGGGCAGCGTGCTATGGCTGCATGGCAGCGACCCTCTGGTGCAGGCCAATCTTGCCAAGGCGGCCGAGGCGGGCGGCCTCGATCCCCGCCGCCTCATTTTCGCCAGCCGGCCGGCGAAGCCCGAGCATCTGGCCCGGCTGGGGCTGGCCGACATCGCGCTCGATACCCGCAGCTATAACGGCCATACGACCTCGCTCGATGCGCTGTGGGCGGGCGTGCCGCTGGTGGCCGAGCTCGGCGCGCAGTTCGCTTCACGCGTGGCCGCGAGTGCGCTTGTCGCGGCCGGCCTGCCGGGCCTTGTGGCCCGCAATGCCGGGCACTATGCGGAGATCGCTCTCAAGCTCGCCCGCGATCCGCAGGCGCGCGCTTCCATCCGCCAGGCATTGGCCGAAGCCCGGGGCAAAGCGCCGCTGTTCGACGCGCCGCGCTTCGTGCGTAATCTCGAACGGGGCTACGAGACCATGGTACTGCGCCATCGCCGCGGTGAGCGGCCCGCCCCGATCGATGTGAAAGAATGAATTCTTCCATGGAGCCGGGCTGGCAATTCTGGATCGATCGCGGCGGGACCTTCACCGATGTGGTGGCGCGCCGGCCCGATGGCGAATTGCTGACCCACAAGCTGCTTTCGGAAAATCCGGAGCAGTATCGCGATGCCGCCATCCAGGGCATTCGCGAGATTCTCGGCGTGAAGCCGGGCATCGCCATACCGGCGGTGATCGAAGCGGTGAAGATGGGAACCACCGTCGCCACCAACGCGCTGCTGGAGCGCAAGGGCGACCGCACTCTGCTGGTGACGACGCGGGGCTTTGCCGACCAGCTGCGCATCGCCTATCAGAACCGGCCCGATATCTTCGCCCGCCGCATCTTGTTGCCCGAACTGCTTTATGAGTCGGTCCTCGAAGTTGCCGAGCGCGTGACCGCCGAGGGCGAGGTGCTGACGTCCGTCGATCTCGCCGGCGCGCGCAAGGGTCTCGCCGAGGCTTTTGCCCGCGGCATCCGCTCGGTGGCGATCCTGTTCCTGCACGGCTATCGCCACACGGCTCATGAGCGGGCCGTGGCGGATTTCGCCCGCGACATCGGCTTCACCCAGATCTCGGTCAGCCATGAGGTGAGCCCGCTGATGAAATATGTCGGCCGTGGCGACACGACCGTGGTCGATGCCTATCTCTCGCCGATTCTGCGCCGCTATGTGGCCCAGGTGGCCGCGGACCTGCCCGCCGATGCACGCCTCATGTTCATGCAATCCAACGGTGGCCTCGCCGATGCGGCACGCTTCCAGGGCAAGGACAGCATCCTCTCGGGTCCCGCCGGCGGCGTGGTGGGGGCGGTGGAAACCGCGCGCCAGGCGGGACTCTCCAGGATCATCGGCTTCGATATGGGCGGCACCTCTACCGACGTCTCGCATTATGACGGCCAGTTCGAGCGCGCCTTTGAAACCCAGGTCGCCGGCGTGCGCATGCGCGCGCCGATGATGCGTATCCACACCGTGGCGGCAGGTGGCGGCTCGATCCTGCACTACGACGGCTCGCGCTTTCGCGTCGGCCCGGATTCCGCCGGCGCCAATCCGGGGCCGGCCTGTTACCGGCGCGGCGGCCCGCTGACGGTGACCGATTGCAATGTCATGCTGGGCAAGCTGCAGGCGAGCTTCTTTCCCCATGTCTTCGGGCCCAGGGCCGACCAGCCCATCGATACCGACATCGTCCATGCGAAATTCGCCGAGCTGGCGACGACCATCGGCGATGGCCGCTCGCCCGAACAGACGGCGGAGGGCTTTCTCACCATCGCGATTGAGAACATGGCAAATGCCATCAAGGAAATCTCCATCGAGCGCGGCCATGACGTGACGCAATACGCGCTCTGCTGCTTTGGCGGGGCGGGCGGGCAGCATGCCTGCCGGGTGGCCGATTCCCTCGGCATGAAGACCGTGTTCCTGCATCCGCTGGCGGGTGTGCTCTCGGCCTATGGCATGGGCCTTGCCGATGTGCGGGTGTTGCGCGAGCGGGCGGTGGAAGCGCCGTTCGACGCCTCGTTGCTGGCGCAACTCAACGCGATGCTGGACGATCTGGCCAGAGAAGCGGCGCGCGAGCTCACCCATCAGGGACTCGATGCTGCCGATGCCGTCGTCCATCGCCGCCTGCATTTGCGCTATGCGGGCACCGATACGGCGCTGGTGGTGCCCATGGGCGAGATCGCGGAGATCACCGCTGGGTTCGAAATGGCCCATCGCCAGCGCTATGGCTTCGTCGTGTCGGGCAAAGGGTTGGTTGCTGAAGCCGTATCGATCGAACTTGTTGGAGAAACCGAGCGGCCCGGCGAGCAACTAAAGCCATTGCGCAGCGGCGGAACACTGATGGCCAAGGCGCAGCTTCGTTTCTTCAGCGCAGGATCCTGGCATGACGCCCCGCTATATGAGCGTGACGCCATTGCGGCGGACAACAAGGTGGCGGGGCCCGCCATCATCAGCGAGGCGACCGGCACCATCGTCGTCGAACCAGGTTGGCAGGCGGAGA